>DDEJ01000071.1:18925-19046 GCA_002336405.1 Rhodobacteraceae bacterium UBA1957 | reverse complement strand
TCACCGACCACCTTTTTGGCGTGCGTGGGCACCCTGCAACACGGCAGCGCGCGTTTGAAACGCTTTGCTCAACTCTCAGTATTGATCCCCGGCTGGCCCCACCGAGACCGCCGCAAACCAA
>DDEJ01000071.1:0-18548 GCA_002336405.1 Rhodobacteraceae bacterium UBA1957 | reverse complement strand
TGCAAAGACAACCTGTTGGATCTGGCGATAAGCTGGGGACGACGCTGCACCGCTATGTTTGGCTTTATAACCACCCGCTTGCACAATCAACTTTGGGCAGCAGAACGCCCTTGCAAGCCATGAAACAACGGCACAAACGCAAACCGACAATTGTTTATAAAAACAGCCATATTAAATCACAGGATTTGATAGCTAGGTCCCATCAGAGCAAAAATTAAAAATGCAAACGCCCTGAATGACCAGCCTGAGGGCAATCTTCCTTGGTCGGGTAAGACGGTATAGTGTCTGGGTAGAACTGCAACCTCAGTGCAAGGGACCTTAGTGTCCCCAAATACATGCCTTTGCAGTACGGTCTTGGCAAGTTTCAACCCTTCGATTGAAATACCCTAGGCGTTTGCTTGTCGCGATTGTAGAACGGCGGCTCGAGAATCTCACATTCCGCCTGCCCACCACCGCTCGCATACACCAACAACTTTTTGCCCGGCCAAGGCCCTGCCTCATAAAATCGCACATATCCAATGCCTACCGCAAGGAAGGGCGACTGCGCCCCGGTCGTGACAACACCAACCTGCACATTTTCGGCAAAGATAGCATCACCCCTGCACGGTGTTAGGTCTTTGCAGGTCAAACCATAAAGCCGCTTGCCGCGCTTGGCGCTCAAAAGTGCCTCTTTTCCGATAAACTGGTCTTTTTTCAGATCAATAAACCGCTCCAAACCCGCCTCGAAAGGCGTCATCGACGTGTCAAAGTCGCTTCCACTGTCTAAAATGCCCGCCTCTATTCGGCGGATATTCATCGAGTGCATTGCGCCAAAAATCATCCCGTGATCGTGTCCGGATTTCATCAGATGTTGCCACAATTGCGGGCCATCGGTGGCAGCACCCTGCGTGTAGATCTCATATCCCAACTCCCCCGTCCAACCGGTTCGGGAGACGTAGACTTCTTGCCCACCTATGTCGAAAAACCCCGCATGAAAATACCCCATCTCACGGTCAATAGCCCCACCCGATGCCGCGTTCATAATGGTAAAAGACGCCGGACCTTGAAGCTGCAGGACACGGGACTTCGGATCTGAAATCGTCACGTCAAAGCCGGTATTATGCGCCAGCAACCACGTATGCATGTCACCATCGGGCTGTACAAACCAGAACCGCGTCTCGTCCAGCCGGAAGAGAATTCCATCCATGAACAGACCACCGCTATGGGTACACGCCAAAGTATAATATCCCCGCCCGATCACTAGCGAAGAAATCTGACGGGCAAAGATTTTTTCCAAAAAAGCTAAAGCCTCAGGTCCCGATATTTCTACTGGCCGCTCGGGCACGTCATAAAGCACCGCTTTTTTGCGCAAGGCCCAATAGGCTGCGACCATGTCATCGCCATTGTCATGAACAAAAAACCGCCCCGCGCAAGTCCGAAGCACCGTATCTTCGGTGGCATAGCACCCGTGAAAAGGTGATAATTCCGTACTTCCCGCATAAATTTTGAAATAATTTTGCGCGGGAGGTACGGGAACAGCACACATGGATCTTTACCTTTTTCGAGGGTCAAAAAAGCAGGCTATGATAACGGGTCAAGCAGTCCGGAGGAGCACAATTTTAAGTTAAGCCCTCGCAATAGGCACAGATTTTGTTGCCATCAGGGTCCCGCACATAAGCGTAATAGACCGTCCCGTCTGCGGGGCGTAGGCCCGGTGCGCCCTCATCTAGGCCCTGATTTTCCAGCCCTATCTGATGAAAAAGATCAACGCAACGGCGCTGATCGACCTTGAAAGCCACCATGCTGCCGTTTCCGGCTGTCGCGGCGTTCTGATCAAACGGTTTGGTGACATAAAACTCAATATCGCCAGGCGTAATTTTTGGCGCGTAAGCGGTATAGACCATGTCCAGTTCAACTTTTTCCAACCCCAGCGGGGCTAAAAGAGCATCATAAAAATCCGTAGAGCGTTTCAAGTCGCTGGCCCCAACCATTGCATATCCAATCATAGGTTCATTCCTTTATCCTGAAATTCGATTTATCGCGCCAACGCATAGGCTCTCAACGCTGGGAGGTTTCAAAGTCGGGGTGCTGCCAAAAGTCTGCCTCGATGCGCGGCAAGGCAGTATAGCCCCGGATATCGTCACTGAGTTTTTCAGCGATCATGATTGTTGGGCTGTTGGTGTTACCGTTGGTCACCATGGGCATGATAGAGGCATCAACAACCCGCAAGCCTGCGATCCCATGGACCCGTCCGCTGGTATCGACCACCGCCCCCCGATCTGTCTTTGGACCCATTCTTGCCGTGCACGACAGATGCCACTGCGTTGTCGTGTGACTGTTGAGATGCGTATCAAGATCTGTATCGCTTTGCGCGCTATCACCGGGGAAAATCTCAGCGCCCCGCAATTCTTTGAACGCCGCTTGATCCACCAGTTCTCGCACCATTCGAATGCCCTTACGCATCAAGACCCTGTCGCGGGGGTCTTGCAAATAATTCACAAAAATACGCGGTGGTACAGTGGGATCAGAGGACCGCAGTTCGATCTTGCCACGGCTATGGGCGCGCATCAGGCCCACATGAATTTGAAAAGCATGCTCTTGCAAAGGTTTCCAAGTATCGTCGTCCACTGCCACCGGAGACATGGTGAGTTGTATGTCAGGATATTCGACCCCTGGACCTGACCTCACGCAACCGACAACTTCAAAATGGTTCGAGGCACAAACACCTTTGCGGGTCAGCAGCCAGCGCACCCCGGCAGCGACCCTTCCAAGCGGTTTGGTTTTCGGCCACAGGGATACCGGTTGAGTGCATTTATATTTGAGTACAAAATCAGGGTGATCGTTCAGGTTTTGCCCAACACCGGGCATGTCTGCAACCACATCAATGCCCATGGCTTGCAAATGCTCGGCCGGACCGATGCCCGACAGCATCAAAAGCTGTGGAGAGCCGACCGCACCAGCGCTTAGAATGACCTCGCGCTGTGCGTGGACATTGGTTATCTTTCCCCGGCGGTCCTTATAAACCACACCGGTGGCCGTGCCCCCTTCAATCACCAGACGCTGCACCTGCGCTTTTGTCACCACTGTCAAATTCGGGCGGTCCCGCACCGGGTCAAGATAGGCGCGGGCCGTGCTCCACCGCTCGCCGGCGTAGACGCTGCGATCCAAACTGCCAAACCCCTCTTGACGGTAACCACAGATGTCATCGGTAACAGGATAGCCGGCTTGTTCGCCAGACTTTATAAACGCCTGTGCCAGCGGCTCTTTTGGGTTGGGCCGGTATACATTGAGCGGGCCCTCGGCACCGCGAAAGGCATCGCCACCATGACTGTAGGATTCCATGCGCTTAAAATAGGGCAACACATCCGCATAGCTCCAACCGACACACCCCGATTGCCGCCACCCTTCAAAATCAAGCGCATGACCCCGAATAAACACCATACCATTGATCGAAGACGATCCCCCCAGCGTTTTACCGCGGTCGTGCTGAATTTGGCGACCGTTCAACGCTGGCTCTGGCTCGCCTTGATAAGCCCAATTGTAGGTTTTATTTTTGAGATTCGCCAAGACAGCGGCTGGTATTTTTATTGATAAAGCGTTATTTTCCGGGCCTGCTTCGATCAATAATACTGTTGACAGGGCATTACTGCTAAGGCGGTTGGCAAGAACGCATCCCGCCGAACCCGCGCCCACGATAATATAGTCATATTGCACGGTCTATCCCTCACCCACCACGTTGTTCGGCTCCTGTGCACATTTATGTGCGAGAGAGAACAAGATTTTCAAACGGTCACTGTGCTGTTTGACCATTGCCCGCACCTAGAAGGCAGGACAAACCGCGCAACGTGCCTTTTAGAATCTATAAAGTGATATTGATTTCAGGTCAATGTATTGACCAGTGGTCAGTTTTTTATTTAGGGTAAATAATTATACAGCGTGGCGTGCTCTGCCTGCAGCCCCCACATCTAGCGACGGCATCAAGCCTGAGGCGCATTTTCTTTATAAATATTTGAGTTCAAAATTATTTTAGCAACATTTTCTATTTTTTCACGCGCCTTTTTGTGCTTTTCGATGCTGTCTTTATCAGCTGGCAAAAGTTTAAAGATCGCATATTCCATCTCAGCTATCGCTGAATTACTGGTTAGAGGAGTGGCATTCAACCCACCCCGGAGCCAGATGCCATCAATCAACATTCCAAGTTGCCGGGCAGATCTCTCGGCATCATCCTTGTTGAGAAAATGTTTCAATTCATGGCGAAGATTGCTGTGAATACGGGCATTACAAGCGGTCTGTATGCGCTGGCACTGCGTACTATGAGGAATTTCGGCAGCCAGGGACACCCAAGCTTGGCAGACCCTGCGATTATATATCGCTTCAGAGAAATTAGCGATAATGATTGCCCATAATCGCTCTATCGGCGAGTCCGCATGACGATATAGTTCCACCAAAGATGCCGTAAGGACAGTGTTTGACCGGCGGAAAACGGCCTCTAACAGCGCACTTTTATCCTTGAAGTGGTGCAAGACCACGCCTTTGGATACGCCTGCGAGGTCACCGACTTTTTCCAGCGTGGTCTTGCGCAACCCATAGCGCACCACAGCCTCAAAAGCCGCGCGTGAAAGCTCTGCTCGCCGGATGGAACGGATCGACTTTGTTTGCATTTCGCGGTGCCTTGCGTTGAACTCGAGGTCTTAATCTCAGGCTAAGTTAATCACAGGGGGCAGCACAACAACTAATTATTGACATAAAAAACTTTCTGATGGTAAGTTTTTTGCACAGTGGGAGAAATCAGATGCGCAGGACACCTCGAAAAATGCTCTGCCTGCCATCGTATGGAGGAAAAATGTCTTATAAACTCAACATCCCGGCGTTTGTCGCCGCAGCGCTACTCGCAGCAAGCGGGACAGCAGCGTTTGCCGATGTTCCAGAATCGCCTGATCCAATTAAAGTTATCATGAACGACTGGACAGGTCAGCACGTATCAACCAAAATTGCCGGTGCTCTGCTTGAGAAAATGGGCTATAACATCGAATATGTCAGCGCCGGTGCCCTGCCGCAGCATCCTGGCCTCGCGCAGGGTAACCTGCATTTTCAGGCTGAAGTCTGGAGTAACAATGTTGGGGATCTTTACCCCAAAATGGTCGAGAGCGGCGAAATTGTTGTTTTGGGAGATCTGGGCCTAGAACCTAAAGAGGGCTGGATCTATCCCCCCTACATGGAAGAGCGATGCCCTGGTCTGCCAGACTATCAGGCGCTCTATGACTGTGCGCAGGCTTTTGCGACGGCAGAGACTTTTCCCAACGGCCGTTTGATTACATACCCGGCGGATTGGGGCACCCGGTCGCGGGATGTAGTGGACGGCATTGACCTGCCCTTCAAGACAATTGCAGGCGGCAGCGAAGGCGCAATGATCGCAGAGCTAACCTCAGCAATGGCCACAGAAGCACCGATTATTTCGATGATGTGGCAACCACATTGGATCTTTGCCGCACATGATTTCAACTGGGTCGAATGGACCCCGATTGAAGGCGATTGCGTCGAAGAAACCCAAGAAAAAGATAACGCATGCGGGTTCGCACAGGCGACGGTGAACAAGGTGGCCTGGAGCGGCTTTGAAGACAAATGGCCCGCAGCCTTTAAAATGCTGTCTATGATGACCCTGTCGAATGACGACCAAAATGCTGGTATTCTTGAAGTCGACAATAACGGCCGTGATATTCATGAAGTGGCCGCAGAGTGGCTTGCCAATAACGAAGGCCGTTGGCAGCCATGGATTGAGGCTGCAATGCAGTAAATTATCCAATTGAACAACAGGGACGGCATCATAATCGCTGTCGTCCCTGCGCAATAAATACAGAAAAACTTAACACAAGATCACGTTGTCAGCTCGCTGTGCAAAGTCATTAGGAGACCCGGGATGAAAACCAACGTTGCAGACAGTAAACAGGTCAAGCTGTCGTGCCGAAACGTCTGGAAGGTATACGGGTCCGGGCCTGAAAAATTTTTTAACAAAGCAAATGGTCAAGTCAGTGATGCCGCGACGCACGCCGACACCATTCGCAAACAACAACATATCGTCGCAAACGCCAATGTCAGTTTTGACGTCCATGCCGGAGAGATCTTCGTCATCATGGGTCTTTCCGGGTCCGGAAAATCCACAATCGTACGCTGCCTGTCACGTTTGGTCGAACCGACGGCTGGCGAGATCATTCTAGACGGGGAAAACCTGCTTGAGAAAAGCGCCGAAGACCTAATCGACATCCGGCGCCACAAAATGGGCATGGTGTTTCAAAGCTTTGGCCTGATGCCGCATTTGTCTGTCATCGACAACGTTGCCTTCCCGTTAAAACTGCAAGGAAAACCCGAGCAAGAACGCTATGCTCAGGCGAAACGTGTGATTGAACTGGTGGGCTTGCAGGGGCGCGAAAACAACTATCCCAAACAGCTTTCTGGCGGGCAACAGCAACGCGTCGGCATTGCCCGATCCCTAGCCGTTGAGCCTGATATCTGGTTTCTAGACGAACCATTCTCGGCACTGGATCCGTTGATCCGCAGGCAAATGCAAGACGAGTTTTTACACATTCAGTCGAAGCTGCACAAATCCATTGTTTTTATCACCCACGATTTTCACGAGGCTCTGAGGTTGGCGGACCGGATGGCAATCATGCGCGACGGGGCGATTGTTCAGATCGGACGCCCCGTTGATCTGATCCTGAACCCTGTGGACGACTACATTCGCAAGTTTACCCTGGATGTGCCGTGGGAAACTATTCTCACCGCCACCGACATTGTGGAAAAACCGGAAGGGCCGATCGACGCACTAAAGCGGGTTTCAGGTGAGACCTTGGTCGAAAAACTGCTGCGCTATCTCGCCGATAACGAGCAAGGTCTCGCCGTCGAGGCCAAAGATGGATCCATTCTTGGCATTGCAACCGCGCGCGGCGTTGTCAAAGCTTTGGCCTCTGGCAGCAACGATGACTCCGGCGCAGCCCCAAAAATAGTTCAGGCCTAGCGATGAAACTCGGATCCATAGAGCGCAGCTTTTTCCATTGGCTGGCAGTAATCGTAGTGACCTTAGGGTGCATTGCCGCCAAGGATCACTGGGGCTGGCTCATCGAATATCCAGACGCTTTAATCTTTCCGTTTTCAGATTGGTTGAATGTGATGATGGACTGGATGGTCAAACACTTTGGTTGGTTTTTTATGGGCATATCTTGGGTGCTTGAATGGCCAATATGGGTCGTGCAAAAAATTCTGAGCGGGCTGCCTTGGGCGGTCACAATGTTTCTATTTTGTGTGGTGGCCTTTGTGGCAACGGGATGGCGATTGGCCGCCTTCACGCTGGGCGCGACCCTCTATATGGTGGTGATCGGCTACTGGGAAGAAAGCATGAATTCGCTGTCGCTGGTGGCAATTTCTGTCCCACTTGCGATTTTCGTGGGGTTTTCTGTCGGCGTTTGGGGGTTTTATTCTGACCGCGCAGAACGGGCGATCATGCCCGCGCTTGACCTGTTCCAGACGGTGCCGGCGTTTGCATATTTGCTACCCATTTTATTGCTGTTCGGTTTTGGCACGGTCGTTGGCTTAATCGCCAGCGTACTGTATTCATTTCCACCGATGGTGCGCAATACGATGATCGGTCTGCGCAGTGTCGCACCAGAGGTCATAGAATCGGGCCTGATGTCCGGGGCAACCCCAGGCCAGTTGTTTTGGCAGGTGCGTGTTCCGTCGTGCCGCAAGCAAATTCTACTGGGGGTCAATCAAGCGACGATGGCATCACTGAGCATGGTAATCATCGCGTCGATCATTGGTGGCACGTCCGATATCGGCTGGGAAGTCCTGTCAACAATCCGCAAGGCGCAATTCGGAGAGAGCCTGCTGGTCGGCATGGTCATCGCCCTAATGGCAATGGTAATCGACCGCGTCACCTGTGGTTTGGCGCAACGATCAAACCTGTATGACCCATCCGAAAAAA
Organism: Rhodobacteraceae bacterium UBA1957; assembly: GCA_002336405.1. GTDB lineage: Bacteria > Pseudomonadota > Alphaproteobacteria > Rhodobacterales > Rhodobacteraceae > CPC320. The sequence continues at coordinate 10,594 of DDEJ01000071.1, read as the reverse complement.
CGGTACTGCAACGCTACCGCATGTGGGCTGTCGCCATCATTGGCGCGACGCTGCTGTTTGGCTTGGCACAGGTGTTCAACGTGCTGGCCGACTGGCCACGCGACAACGTCTGGAGCCCGGGAAGGTCGATGAACGAAGGCTTAACCTATCTGATCGTGAACTACCGCCCCCAGATCGAAGCGCTCAAAACCTCGGCTTTTTTCTTTGTTATGCTGCCACTCAAAATTGGCCTGCAAGGCGCGGTGAGCCCGTTCACTTGGGGCTTTGCACTGACGGCCACACACAAAGTTGTCTATGCGCTCGCAATGGCCGCCATCGCGCTTTGGTGTGGAATGCGCGGCAAAACTATTGCTGGCATTGTGGTAATGTTATTTGCAGTATTTTTATATTTCGGGCTGACCTCTATCCCTTGGCCATGCGTGATTTTAATATATACTTTCATCGGCTGGAAGATCGGCGGTCGCGCTTTGGGTCTTGGTACGGCGCTGGGGCTTGGCTTTATGGTGGTTACTGGCAATTGGGCAGAGGCAATGTTGTCGGTCTATCTTTGCGGGATAGCCGCGATCATTTCGTTTGTGTTTGGCACCACCATCGGCATTTGGGCCGCCCACAATGACAAGGTGTCAGCCTTTGTACGTCCGATCAATGACACGATGCAAACGATGCCGCTTTTCGTCATCCTGATACCGTTCGTGATGGTGTTTAAAATTGGTGAATTTACTGGCCTGCTGGCCATTATCGCCTATGCGTTTGTGCCAGCGATCCGCTATGCCGAGCACGGTCTGCGCAACCTGCCCGAAACCGTGATTGAGGCCGGCAATATGATGGGGGCGACCCGGTGGCAGCTGCTGTGGCAGGTTAAAATCCCGCTGGCGCTGCCGGTGATGATGCTGGGGCTTAATCAGACTATTATGTATGCAATCGCCATGCTGGTTATTGCGGCATTGGTGGGTACAAACGGTCTGGAACAGATCGTATATATTGGACTGAGTGATGGCAATTTCGGAATCGGCATTGTTGCGGGACTTTGCATGGCCATCATCGCCATCATAGCTGATCGCATGACCCAAGGCTGGAGCAAAAAGCGTCAAGCGGAGTTAGGGTTAGAGGTTCAATGATCAAACTTTACCGTGACCAAAATAATTGGCCCTATCGCGGCGGTGGCGCGTACACCTTGCCGGGGCACAGTGAAAAAACCGAAAGCACCCGTCATGACTGACACTAAAGATCTTCCTCTGACCAGTGCCCACTGGGGCACATATCGTGCAAAAGTCAGCAATGGCCGTGTGCAGGAACTCATCGGCTTTGAGCATGATACAGATCCCTCTCCCATTGGGGGTGGCATGCTTGATGTGCAGCATGGCCCCACGCGCATAGATGCCCCAATGATCCGAAAAAGCTGGCTTGAGGGCGGCCCAGGCACCCGTGGTGACCTGCGCGGAGCAGATCCGTTTGTGCAAGTCACTTGGGACGAGGCCGAAAAGCTTGTTGCACATGAGATGAACCGCGTGCGCCACACATTTGGGAACTCAGCTATTTTTGGTGGCTCTTATGGTTGGGCAAGCGCGGGACGGTTTCACCACGCACAGAGCCAACTTCACCGGTTTCTCAATTGCATCGGCGGCTATACGAAGTCAAAATTTACCTACAGCTTTGCCGCCGCAGAAGCAGTTGTCCCCCATATTCTGGGCAGCTATCGCGGCTATCTCGACACCTGTACCAGTTGGGAATCGATCCGGGAAAATACCGAATTATTCGTTTGCTTTGGTGGCATCCCGCTTAAAAACGGACAGATCTGCCAGGGCGGCACCGGGCATCATTATCAGCGCGAAAATCTGATTGCTGCAGCCCGTGCAGACATCACCTTTGTCAATATCAGCCCGCTGAAATCCGACCTTTTGGACCAAGTGGGCGGCGAATGGCTGGCGCCGCGCCCTAATACCGATACGGCGATTTTGTTGGGTATCGCGCATACGCTACACAGTGAAGGGCTCAGCAACCAAGCGTTCTTGGACACATACACCGAAGGCTTTGACGCATTCTTGCCCTATCTTTTAGGCGAGACCGACGGGATTGCAAAAACCGCCAACTGGGCCGCCGAGATTAGCGAAATTCCAGCCGACACCATACGCGCTCTGGCCAGAAGAATGGTTGCACAACGCACGATGATTTCGGTCAGTTGGTCACTGACACGGCAAGACCACGGCGAACAGGCGTTCTGGGCGGCAATCATGGTGGCATCGATGGTTGGTCAAATCGGGCTGCCCGGTGGCGGTTTCGGCTTTGGCTATAGCGCCACCAATCACATTGGTGGTCAGTTCACCATTTTGCCCGGGGCCGCCTTTCCTCAAACCAAAAACAAAATAGAGACCTTTATTCCAGTGGCGCGGATCAGTGATTTATTGCTCAAACCTGGGGAAGATTTCGAATTTGACGGGGTCCGCTATCAATACCCAGATACCAAACTGGTCTATTGGGCCGGCGGAAATCCGTTTCACCACCACCAAGATCTAAATCGTTTAATGCGTGCTTGGGCAAAGCCCGACACGATAATAGTCAACGAATGGTGCTGGAATTCACTGGCCAAGCGCGCCGATATCGTTTTGCCCTGCACCACACCGCTGGAGCGTCACGATATCGCCATGACGCCGCGCGACCCCTATGTCGTGTCCATGTCCAAACTGACCGAACCCTATGGGCAGAGCCGCGATGACTTTGAAATTTTCGCCGGCATTGCAGGCGCTATGGGTGTCGAAGAGAGCTTCACCGAAGGCCGCAGCGCAGAAGACTGGCAGCGCTGGATCTATCAACAAACCTGTGAACGGGCCGCCAACGCCAATATCGACATCCCCGATTATGAACAGTTTCGCAAAGAGGGCTGGTTTAAAGTCAAAGCGCCAGACGAACCGATTGTAATGCTGCGTGATTTTCGCGCCGACCCCATCAACAACCCCCTCGCCACACCAAGTGGCAAAATTGAGATTTTTTCAAAGACTGTGGCGGACTTTGGCTATGATGATTGCCCCGGGCACCCAGCGTGGCTAACGCCTTGCGAATGGTTGGGCGGAGATATAGCGCGCCACCCCCTGCATCTAATTTCGAACCAGCCCAAAACCAAGCTGCATTCACAAATTGATCACGGTAGCCACAGCCGGTCTGACAAAATCGAGGGCCGCGAACCGGTTCACATGAACCCCCAAGATGCCGCCAATCGCGGCCTGAAAGCAGGCGACATCGTAAGGATGTTTAACGATCGTGGTGCCTGTCTGGGTGGAGTACGGATCGACACAAACCTGCGTCAGGGCGTTGTGCAGATGAGTACCGGCGCGTGGTACGATCCGGCAACACCTGAGGATGCTGGCGGGATATGCAAGCACGGCAATCCCAATGTGCTCACCCCCGACAAAGGCACCTCACAACTGGGCCAAGGGCCAATTGCGCATTCGTGTCTAATACAGATCGAAAGCTACAACGCCCCGCTGCCGCCGTTGACCGCTTTTAACCCTCCTGAAATTCACCGTCCCAAAACGCCAACGGGCACCTACGCGAACTTGACCTCGTCACACTCCAAGGAATAACTATGTCGAACTTACAAGAAATCACAGATCTCGAAAACACCGTGCAAGTCAGTGCCCGACGTTTTGAAGAATCCCCTTATATTGCCCGCACCGGAAGCCCCGAAATGGTAAGAGGCGTTTATGCAGGCCGGTATCTGGCCATTCATAACAAAGAGGACCCTATCGAAAAATACTGGCAGTTGCGGCGCAAAGCCCTAATCTTTGACGTACCCGAAAAGCCGGTTGAGATCAGCGGTCCAGACGCTGTGCCCTTTCTCGATAAAGTCCTCGCCCGTAAAGTGTCAACAATGCAGGAGGGCCGCGGATATTATGCAATCGCCTGCACCCCGCAGGGCGGCGTTTTTATGGATGGCGTGATCTTTAAACTTGGACCAGACCGATTTTGGTACGTTCAGGCCGATGGCCCGTTTGAAACTTGGCTCTTGGCCCATAGCGGCGGATTTGATGTCACAATTTCCGATCCAAATTCCCGGGTTTTGCAAATTCAGGGCCCTGCCTCAATCGAAATTATGAAGGCCGCATCAAACGGTGCGATTACGGAAGAAATGCCCTATTTTAGGTCGGGGTTTTTCACACTAGGAGGACAAGAACTCTATGTTTCGCGCACAGGATTTACCGGTGAGTTAGGCTTCGAAATCTACAGCGGCGGCGCAAAAACGGACCATCTGGCGCTCTGGGATCACCTGATGAAGGTGGGTGCGCCCCACGGGATGGCGTTTTCATCGACGCGGTCGCTCACAATTCGCCGGATCGAGGCGGGTATTCTCGGTAATTTGACAGATATAGACACGACCATGACCCCGTTCGAGGCGGGCCTGTCACCCTTCATAAATATGAACAAAGGGGACTTTATCGGCCGTGAAGCGCTTGTTGACGCAGACCGCCAGTGTCTACTGGTCGGGCTGACATGCCAGACGGCAACGCCCGCCGCCGGCAGCGTGATCGTCGACGCCGGTACCACTGTTGGGCACATCACTGCCGGCGTGCCATCGCCAACGCTTGGCTTCGGCATTGGATACGCGCGGTTCAATCAGCCCGGCGAGTGGATTGGCCGGTCCATGCACCTCCAACTGGCAGACGGCAGTCTGCACACCTGCGACATCGTTAATTTGCCGTTTTTTGACCCGGATAAGAATATCGTCCGTGGTATTGACCGCACGATCCCCGATTAGGGATTTTCGACAAACCAAGAGGTCGCTTTTGCGCCCCAGATCAGGAATTAGGACGCTATGGAAAATTTGGAAAAGTTTTATATTAACGGCAGCTGGGTCATACCCAACTCAACCGAAACGATGCCAGTTTTAAACCCTGCGACCGAACAGAAGATCGGTCGCATCACCTTGGGCAATGGCACCGATGTGGACCAAGCCGTCACCGCAGCAAAAGCAGCCTTTGAGGATTTTTCCCAAACGAGCAAGGCGCAGCGCCTTTCTCTGTTGATCCGATTGAAAGCGATCACCGAAGCACGGTTTGAGGATCTTGCACAGGCGATGCGACTGGAAATGGGCGCCCCAATTTCGATGGCGCGCTCAGATCAAGCAGATGCCGCTGTGGGCCATCTTCAAGGCTTTATTGACGCTTTGAAAGAGCTTGAGGAACAGATCACCCTCACCAGCGGCGATGTTCTTATACGGGAACCCATCGGTGTCTGTGGACTGATCACACCGTGGAACTGGCCGATGAACCAAATCGTTCTGAAAGTGGTGCCGGCCCTCGCCACGGGCTCTTGTTGTATTCTCAAACCTTCCGAACACACGCCGATTTCCGCAATGATTTATGCCGAGATTATCGATGAGGCGGGCTATCCCCCCGGCGTCTTTAACCTTGTTAATGGCGACGGACCCACGGTGGGTGCCGCTCTGTCGCGTCACGCCGATATCCAGATGATGTCGTTTACCGGATCAACCCGGGCCGGCATCGCGGTCACGCAAGATGCGGCACCGACAGTCAAGCGTGTCACGTTAGAACTTGGGGGAAAATCGCCTAATCTGGTATTTGCAGATTGCGAACTGGAAACCCAGATCACGGCTTCGGTGCAAGAATGCATGTTCAACAGCGGCCAGTCCTGCGATGCTCCAACCCGTTTGTTGGTGGAACGCGCCTGTTACGACGAGGCTTTAGACATTGCAAAACGCGCTGGTGAGGCGACACTGGTCGACAGCCCCGAAAAAGAGGGCGATCATATCGGCCCACTGTTTGACAAAATCCAGTTTGATCGTGTTCAAGCAATGATTAGCACCGGTATCGACGAAGGGGCCACACTTTTGGTCGGCGGACTTGGCCGGCCAGATGGAATGGAAGCCGGATGGTATGTCAAACCAACTATTTTTGCCGACGTTTCAAACGATATGCGCATTGCGCAAGAAGAAATCTTTGGCCCCGTTCTCGTAATCATTCCGTTCGAGAGCGAACAGGAGGCTGTCGCCATCGCCAATGACACCCCCTATGGGCTGGCCTCTTACCTGCAAACTGGCAACCCTGAGCGGGCGCGCCGTGTTGCGGCGCAATTACGGGCTGGATCGGTTCACATCAATGGCGGCGGCATCAACTATGGCACGCCTTTCGGCGGATACAAGCAATCTGGAAACGGACGTGAAGGCGGCATGATGGGGTTGGAAGACTATCTCGAAACCAAGACATTGCACGGGCTCACCTGAAGGGCCTGCGCTGGGATGCCAATACCAGTTTCATAGAGCCGATCTTGTTGCTCAAACGCGTCAAGCAGGCCAGAACGGCGGCCAAGGCCAAATTTTTGAAGGTGGAAAAATCATGCTGTGCCCATCTTGCCAGCACTGAACCAGATACCGTCGATCCCTGCTTGTGCATCAACAGAGCCCTTATTTAACCAGCACAGATCCCTCAAAACATGCCAATCCGCCGCATGTCGTGAGAAACAGGAAACACCACAGCAAACTTTCCAATCAAGGCTATTCTAATCAACAACTTGCACAGAGCCCACCAACACCAGTTTGAACTTTGGCGAAGAAAACTGCGCCGCGCCTGGCGTTATGACAGCTGTAAAATGCCTAACCGGACTAATGCGACAGAGATCACATATTCCAAGCAGATTACGCCTGCTAGCATATTGTCACTTGCAATAAAGCAAGCCCCAATTACACTGAAACAGTAATTATTAACGAGGCACCGGCACATGGCACCAAGTTCATACCAAGCACCCACATTAGGGGACACAACCAATTCATCCACAAAAAGCCAATCGACCGAAAGCAATATGTCGCAAAGCGTCTCTACTGTTGCGCAGGTTTTGGCGGAAAAAGGTGGTGAGGTTTTTTCTGTACAACCCACGGATACAATCCATGACGTTGTGCGAATACTCAAAGAAAAACGCATTGGCGCGCTGGTGATCACCGATCAAAGCGGCACCCCTCAGGGCATCTTATCGGAACGCGACATCGTGCGCCGCATGGCAGAAACGCCAGGTCAAACCCTGCCACAATCAGTTGAAGATCTGATGACACGCAAGGTTCAGACCTGCGCCACAGATGATCGTTTAATAGATGTCCTCAAACGCATGAGCGAAGGCCGCTTTCGACACATGCCCGTGGTCGCAGGTGGCCGCCTGTGTGGTATGATCACAATCGGCGACGTGGTCCAATTTCGGCTCAAAGAGCTTGAATATGAAGCGCTACGGATGAAACAAATGATTGTCGGCTAACTAGCCCAAATCCGCTCGTGACGCCAAAGTTGGCGCGTGGGCGGATAACGCGCACCTGAAAACCGATACTCTTACTTGGTTTGTCGGCGCTGAAACGTCCGTCGTCGTAAAAAAGCGAAAAACAGAGCCAGGATTGCGAGCTAAACTTATCTTTTGTAATGATCAATTTGAAAAGAAGGCGGTCAGGACACAGAATAATTTGATGCGCCCCAACCAAATTAGTTTCTACCGCGCAATCAGCCGCATATTTTGGCGCTCACAAATCACCTAGATATACTCTCCAAGGGCCAAGCCATAGCTTTTACACATGTATTTATCAGATATTTTGCATAGTGGTGCGGCCGCATTGATCCTAGAATTCGGTACGTATTTTTGACGATAGAACCGGCGTGCCACGAAACGGCAGGCGTATTATTGCGGGAAATCGTCTTTGAAATTCTTGGGAGGACATAACAATGAACAATTTAACGATACGCGTGAATAAAGTTTTCAGGTACGGACTTGGCGCTCTGTCAGCATTCGCAGTTCTCGCCGGACATTCTGCATATGCCGAAAACTTAGTGGCCAGAATGTCAGGGCATTGGAGCCCAAAGCACCAAAGTGCGATCCACTCGCAGATTTTTGCCGATGAGGTGACCAAGCGGTCTGAGGGTCGTTTGACCATACAGTTCTATCCGTCAAAACAACTTTTTGGCATTCGCGAAGTCATGGGTGCGGTCAGTTCTGGTGCGGTTGAACTTGGCGGTGTGGTTGGGGTTGTCAGCTTCCCTCCCATAAACAAAAACTTCAATGTGGCTTCCTATCCGGGTCTGTTTTCCTCGTACGAGCAACAGCGAAACTTTTTTCAAAAGTCAGATGCCGGACGCGCGGTCTGGGATGATCTTACCCAAAAAAGTAACTCTAAACTGATCATGTATAATCCTGTTGGTCCGGTGATGACTTTCAGCAGCGCCCGTGAACTGACTGGCATTGACGCGATGAAAGGGCTGAAAGCCAGAGCGCTGTTGAAAAGCGAACGCCCAATGTGGGATGCCTATGAGGCCAATACCGTGTCGCTGCCAACAGGCGAAGTATATACAGCGCTGCAAACCGGGATGATTGATACGATAAACAGCCCTCCCGGCAGTATCGAAGCCTATAGCTGGTGGGAATATCTTGCCTTTGCCCAAAAACCGTATCAGTATTTCGCCGATGCGTATATTATGGCCAACCAAGATTGGTTCAATTCGCTGCCAAAAGACTTGCAGGACATCGTGATGGACGTTGGCGCAGAAGTGGGTGCATTGGCAACCGATACGATTCTGAATGCCGGCGAAAGCACCTTGGCAAAATTTGTCGAGCGTGGCGGTGTGCTCACCACACTTTCCGGCGACGAGAAAGCAAAGTTCAACGCCATGATGGCGGACAAAGTGATGCCAGCTATGGCAGATATGTTTGATAAAAACGTCTTGCTCGCAGCAGAGGCCTTCGCGCGGCAGTAGGAAAATACCTGCCTATCTGTTTATATCTGCCAATCTGGCCATAAAGGATCGACCATGTCGCTTTTGCGCCTGCTGAACCGGGCTTTGTTCAAACTCTCTTTCGCGGTCGCAATGACAATTGTCGCAATTATGGTTATGGCGCTCAGTCTCAGCGCCATAACCCGCTTTATCTCGGGGACTGGCTATGACTGGCTGATTGAATTGCCACCCGTTCTGGTCTGTTGGCTGGTCTTTCCTCTGCTTGGCCCCCTATTCAAGCAGGGCAGTCATATTCAGGTTGATTTTCTATCCTCGGTTCTGTCTGGAAAACAACTGTATTTTCTCAAGGTATTCATCAACGGCGTCGCTCTGCTCGCGGCTCTTGTATTTTTCAAAGCCGGTCTAGAGGCAACACAACTCTATTTTCGATTGGGTCAACTCATGGAGTTGGAAATCGATTTGCCAATTTGGTGGATGTACCTGTCATTTCCTGTTGGATTCGCAATTATGGGCTCGTTTGCCCTTGAATTATTGATCGATGCCTTGACGGATCACAGTCCGCAAGAACTGGAATCCGAATAATGTACATGCTTGCTTTTTCCGTTTCGCTCATACTACTGATCGGGTCAGTGCCAATATTTCTAGTTTTTGGCCTCGGCAGTTCCGTCGCCGCAATTGGCGGTTTGAATCTGCCGTGGTCCGTACTGGTACAAGTGTCTTTTGGCGCGTTGACAAAACATGTTCTGATAGCAGTGCCACTTTTTATCTTCGCAGGAATGGCGATGTTAAAAGGGGGGGCTGCATCGCGGCTGGTTCATTTTGCCACAACTTTGGTGGGCCACTGGCGTGGTGGTCTTGGTATTGCGATGGTGATCTCGATGGGGTTTTTTGCCGCTTTTTGCGGCTCAATTCTGGCGGCAATTACTGCGGTTGGGACCATCATGATGCCAAAAATGATCGAGGCTGGGTACCCAAAGCCTTTCGTGGTGGTCTTGGCGGCCTCTGCCGCCCTGCTTGAAGCCTTAATACCGCCCTCAAACGCGGCTATTTTATTCAGTGCGCTGACCAATGTTCCTGTATCCCAGACCTTTGCAGCGGGGGTTGTTCCGGGCTTTATCCTGTTGTTGTTTATGATCGGCATTGTGATTGTCAAATGTCGCGATATTCCCGGCACGGCCAAGGCCAGCGCTACCGAAAGATGGCAAGCAGGCAAAAACGCGCTGCCGGCTTTGATCACGCCGGGCATCATCCTTGGCGGGATTTATGCCGGCTTGTTAACGCCTTCAGAATCTGCGGCAATCGCCGGTTTGTGGGCCCTTTTCATGGGCTTCGCCATTTACCGTGAGTTGACGTTTTCGGGCTTGTTGAGTTGTTTGAGAGAAACCGCTGCAATCACTGCCGTGATATTTGCAATCATTGCCATGGCAACCTTTCTCAGCGTCGTTTTAACTTATTCACAGCTGCCACAGAAAATAATTCAGTATTTCACCGAAATTGGCGTAGGAATTTATTTTTTCTGGGCCGCTTTGGCCATCATCTGTCTGGTCTTGGGCACCTTTATCGAAATTGTCCCGGTGTTTTACCTCACGGTTCCAATTTTTGCCGCAATTATCATCTCGCTCAACCAGAACCTGCTGCATTTATATGTCGTGTTCGTCGCATTCGCCGGGATTGGTATGATCACACCGCCGGTGTGCGTTGGCGTCTATACGGCTGCAGGTGTTATCCGCGAAGATCCTGCCAGAGCCTTTAAAGAAGTGCCTCTTTTTGTAGGTGTGGGGATTTTATATGGCATCTTGATGATTTTGTTTCCCGCCGCCGCAACCTGGCTTCCTGGAATCTTGCAATAGTCTTTTTACCATGTGTTTGGCACGCTGCGA
>DDEJ01000154.1 GCA_002336405.1 Rhodobacteraceae bacterium UBA1957 | reverse complement strand
AACGGCAACGGCCTTGCGTGTAGCCGGTGAAATCTCTCGTCCAATTTCACGGTGGGTTTCCTCAATATTTACGGCAATTTTTCTGATCTTCAGGCTCATCTCAGGCCATCCTTCCCGATAATATCTTGAGCAGCCAAGCCGCCAGCACGGTTATGCACACGTGCGCCCGTGCTCATCACCAGTATCAAGGCTATTTCATTGGCCTTTGGGGCATCATTCAGCCCAACTTCCATCGAGTCGAAATGGCTGCGTACATAAGATGCGTTGATGTGGGTGATCGGCACATCAAGTCGCGATCCAACACCGCCAACTTTTTTCGATGATGGAACAATCGCGCTAGAATCGTTCAACAATTCGCGCATCGCATAGCCACCTGAGGCATGCCAAAGCGCACCATGTTCCAATTCACCGGCTTCGCCAACAAGCGATCCTTTGCCGTAGCCTTCGATCTGATCTGCACCGCCCAGCATTTCAACAAGGCGCGTCGCAAGGCGAAGACCAAGAGGCTTCAAATCTTCCATGAACCCTTGAATATCCGCCTCATACCTCCCCGCAAAAGGGTTTTGGATAATAGCAATCGCAGCGGCACGACGCGGCGGATTGATTGAGACGGGCCCACCTTCATGGAAGGTTTCTTCAATAGAAAAGGCGGTTTTTCTTAGGATGACTTCAGGCATGTTCTTTAGTCCTCGAATAGGAAATGAGCATATTTGACCCTGTTGCTAAGGCATCATTTTGCAGGAACAATGCCGCTGCATGGATGGTATTTAGTTTTACCATAGTTAAAGCGCAATCATGTCCAGCGCGCAAGGCAGTGTTTCGGTCTGGCTGGGTGAGTGGGCCACACCCAACAACGACGGGACGTTTGCCCAAATCGCTATCATCAACCACCTCGTTTGCGGGGCGCCTTGTGATGGCGGAGTGGCTCGCTAGGTCGACGGCATTGGCGATTAAAGTCGCGGCCACATCAGCTTTAGCAGCACACGACGACAACACTGTGACGCTGTCCGCGATACCGCAACTAAGGCTGCGTCCATGCCGACCGCTTGTTGCGATACCACCAACATTATAGCCGGATTGAATGATGATTTGGCCTAACTCGCGACCATCATATCCTACCATCGCTGAGGAATAGCTTTCGCCTTCTTGCAAATGTAGCGCGATGTCGCCACCGTTATTCACGTAGGCCCGACGCACATCGGCACCATCGGTCATAGCATTTAAAACCGTATCGGCCACAGACCCTGCGACAGCCGCCATGCGCGTAAGAAAACCATAACCAACATATGTCATCGCGGCGGCATGCATCCGCTGGGCCACGGCACCATTTGGGCATTCGGCGGTTGGAGTTATCGGCTGCTTCAGCGCGTCCAGTTCTGCGACCAACTCAGTCAAAACCGTTCGGAAACGGGCGTTGGCTGCTTCAAAGGCGCGTTCACGCTGGCCATCTGCGCTAATAATCAAATCAATCGGACCATGCTGTAAATGCAGCCTTGTCCCACAGGGTAATATGGCCGCCGTGGGGTTCATCAGACCTTGTTATCCTTGGCCCAGCGAAAATTAGCATGCGCCATTGGGTCGTGGGCATGGGCGTCTTGTTGAACAGTTCTTGGCTCACCTGCAGTCACTTCATCAACCGGTTTGATATGCTCCATATGACCACCCAAGGTGCGATAGTCGCTTACCCGCAGTGTAAATTCGATAGGCGCGACCAAAGCCGGTGTTGGCACATAGCCAAAGGATTGCGTTGGCATGTCCAAGATGTCGACCATGACGGTAATCCCGCCGCCGGGCCAAACATACGCCTCGGCACCACCGCAAGAAACGTGCGTCAGTGACTCTTTCACCGAACGGGTTAGTCGAACAGGGTTTTCGGTCACACCAGCCCGTAGACTGCCACCTGCCCCGCCCATGAACAGAACAGAACAAACCGACGGTTCGCAGTTTTCAGCGATCAGCTTCGCCGATGCTTTAAGAACCGTTGGGATCGGTTTTATCTGCGGAACCAGATCAGCATCCAATTCAAAATACGCAGATTGTTCACCCGTGGTGGACACCATCAAAAGACGCAAACCTGCCCACGCAACTTTTGGGTTGAAGGGTTTGAGGATCTTAATCGGGTCCTCAATATCAGTGCCGCCCCAACCCGTCCCCGGTTCCGCCACTTGAAAATAGCGGCCAGGTGTCGATCGACGGCCAACAATCTTAATGCCGGTTGGTAGCACATCCAATTGCTTACCTGCCTCGTGCTCGGACAGAATTCCCGTGATGTGATCATCCACTACCACAACTTCGTCCACATGGCCAAGCCATTGCATCGCGAACATCCCTATGGCTGCCGAACCACAGCCAACGCGCATCAGTTTTTCTTCTTCGCCGTTCACAATGGGGGCTTTGCCCGCCTCAACAATCAGCTCAATTTGCGCGTCATCTTCACCTATATGCAATGTCACAGCTTCACGGTTGCAAAGGCGCAGTAACGCGTCACAGGTCACGCGGCCCTCTTTTTTGGAGCCACCGGTTAGATGTTCGACACCACCCAAGGACAACATTTTCGAACCGTATTCCGACGTCATCACATGCCCAATAGGTTCGCCATCCGCATAAACAACATCGCGTTCATGACCAAGGTG
>DDEJ01000011.1 GCA_002336405.1 Rhodobacteraceae bacterium UBA1957 | reverse complement strand
CAGTACTGTGTGACCTTTGTGCCAAAAAATGTGGCCCAAAGGATTGCCAACAGTAGCGACTTTTAGTCAAAGTTGATGGAGCATTGAACGAAAAGTCTGTCAGTAAAATTAGCCAGTTTTAAAATGATGATCAGGTTTTTGGAATATAAATTTGCTCATATCTTGTTAAGAGGGCCCCAGTTTCGGGGCCCTAACCACCTATCAGAGATCTTTATAACTGATTTCTTTGGCGTCTTGACCGGTCCGGTCGCGTCGTACTAGCAAACGGTTCAATGCGTTGACATAGGCTTTGGCGCTGGCGACGACGGTGTCTGTGTCGGCAGATTGCCCGGTGGCGATATTGCCCTCTTCTTCCATGCGCACTGAGACTGTGGCCTGCGCGTCGGTGCCTTCCGTGACTGCATGCACTTGGTAAAGCTGAAGCCTTGCAGAATGTGGGTGCAGAGCTTTGACCGCGTTAAACGTCGCGTCTACTGGCCCATCACCCGTTGCGGTTTCGGTTTTTTCCACGTTGTCAATCAGCATTGTCAGCTCAGCAGATTGCGGCCCCTCAGTGCCACAAACTACCCGCAAGCTTTTCACCACCAGACGGTCATTGTCGGCGTCTTCGTCACTACGCATCAACGCGATCAGATCATCTTCATAGATCTCTTTTTTGCGGTCAGCCAGCTCTTTGAACCGAACGAAAACGTCCTTGAGTTGGTTGTCAGCCAGTGTGAACCCGAGGTTTTCTAACTTTGATCGCAGCGCCGCACGCCCCGAATGTTTGCCCATCACCAGATTGGTGGCTGAAAGTCCCACGTCTTCTGGGCGCATGATCTCAAAGGTTTCGGCATTTTTCAACATACCGTCTTGATGGATGCCGCTTTCATGGGCAAAGGCGTTTTTGCCAACAATGGCTTTGTTGAACTGCACAGCAAAGCCCGAAACAGCTGCAACCCGCCGCGAAATGTTCATGAGTTTAGTGGTGTCTATGGCGGTATGGAAAGGCAAGATGTCGCTGCGCACTTTCATCGCCATGACGACTTCTTCCAGAGCGGTGTTTCCGGCGCGTTCGCCAAGACCGTTGATCGTGCATTCGATCTGACGCGCACCACCGGCCACTGCCGCCAGCGCATTGGCCGTCGCCATGCCAAGATCATTGTGGCAATGGGTGGCAAACACTACCGCGTCGGCGCCTGGAACTGTATTGATCAGCATGGTGATCAATTCCGCCGCCTCTACCGGCGCTGTATACCCGACCGTGTCTGGAATATTGATCGTCGTGGCCCCGGCTTTGATCGCAATCTCGACCACCCTGCGCAGATAATCTTCTTCGGTGCGGGTCGCATCCATCGGTGACCATTGCACGTTGTCGCAGAGGTTGCGAGCGTGGGTGACCGTGGCGTGAATTTTTTCCGCCATCTGGTCTTGATCCAGATTGGGGATCGCCCGGTGTAGGGGGGACGTGCCAATGAACGTGTGGATGCGCGGTTTTTCAGCATGTCGCACGGCATCCCAACAGCGGTCTATGTCGCCGAAATTCGCACGGGCCAGCCCGCAGATTACGGCTTTTTTTGCCTGCTTGCCAATGTCACTGACGGCTTTGAAATCGCCTTCCGATGCAATGGGAAAGCCGGCTTCGATGATATCGACGCCCATCTCATCAAGCAACTCGGCAATCTCGAGCTTTTCGGCATGGCTCATCGTGGCGCCGGGGCTTTGTTCGCCGTCGCGCAACGTGGTGTCAAAAATGACGACGCGGTCTTTGGTATCAGTAATTGTCATGGTGTTTCTCTTTCGATGTCTCCAAAATCCGTGGCGCGTGCAGTGCATCCTCTGAGCGATCGCGCCCAAACGGCACGCTCAGAGGCGGGATAGGAGACGTAGGGTGTCCAGTGACCTGCTATCTTCGCGGTCGGTGGTCTTGATGATATAACCCTGAATTTTCATGAGTAAGACTATACATATCGCGATCCAAATGAAAAGGCGCTATTTTACAATGCGAAGGATTGCCTGTCAGGCTTGCACAGGTTTTTGGGAGTTTGCACTTCAGTGAGTTTGGCCTGCAAATAAATCCGGCGATTGATGGGAAGGGGTTGCCTTTACTGCACCAGACGCTATCTGCCGAGGATGAAAAAAGCACTCATCATCGGAGCAAGTGGCGGCATTGGATCCGCTGTTCACGGCGTCTTGGCGCGACAGGGCGCAGATGTCACGGGGTTGTCGCGGCGCGATCACGGTCTGCAGATCACTGACGAGGCCTCGGTGGAACGCTGCCTTGGCGCGTTGGACGCAACATATGATCTGATTTTTGTGGCCACCGGCGCGCTTGAGGTGGATGGCGCGCGGCCAGAGAAAACCATCGCTCATATATCTGCGTCTTCTATGATGGCGCAGTATGCAGTTAATTGCATTGGGCCGGCTTTGGTGTTGAAACATGCCCGCCGTCTGATGCCGCGTGATCGGCGTGGGGTTTTTGTGGCGCTCTCGGCGCGGGTTGGCTCGATCGGGGATAACCGCCTTGGTGGATGGTACGCGTACCGGGCAGCCAAAGCCGCGCTGAACCAGATGCTGCATTCCGCAGCGATTGAATTGGGGCGCACCCATCCGCAAATGATCTGCGCGGCCCTGCATCCCGGCACTGTGCAAACCGAATTTACCCGCAAATATGTCGGGCGCCACCCAACCGTGTCCCCAAATGATGCCGCAGAAAATCTACTGTCGGTGATTTCTGAGTTAACGCCAGACCAAACGGGTGGTTTTTTTGATTGGTCCGGCGCTGAGGTGTCTTGGTGAACCGTCTTATTTTGGTCTTGGGCGACCAGTTGACAGGGGAATTGTCGGCGCTGGCTGCGGGCGACAAAAGCTGTGATGTGGTTGTTATGGCCGAAGTGCGCGATGAGGCGACATATGTGCGCCATCATCCAAAAAAGATTGCTTTGATATTTGCCGCGATGCGCAAATTTGCCGCTCGCTTGCGGTCTGAAGGGTGGCACGTATGCTATACCGCTTATGATGATGCAGACAATGCAGGCTCGATTTGTGGTGAACTGCTCAGACGTGCCTCAGAGGGCGGGCAGGGTGCGGTGGTGGTCACCCAACCGGGTGAGTGGCGATTGCTCACCGCGTTAGAGGCATTGCCGCTTGAGGTGACAATGTTGAACGATGACCGTTTCATCGCCACGCCTGGGGAGTTCGTGCACTGGGCTGAGGGACGCAAGGCGTTGCGGATGGAGTATTTCTACCGCGACATGCGCCGCAAGACCGGATTGTTGATGGAGGGTGATAAACCGGCTGGGGGCCAGTGGAACTTTGACCATGACAATCGAAAACCGGCGCCCGATAGTATCGCTTTTTCAGGCCCAATGCAGTTTGAACCCGATGCTATAGTCTGTGAGGTTCTGGCGCTTGTTGAGGCAGAGTTCAAAGATCATTTTGGTGATTTACACCCGTTTGCATTTGCAACCGACCGTGCTCAGGCGCTGCAAGCGTTGGCCCATTTCATGACCCATGCGTTGCCGCGCTTTGGTGACTTTCAAGATGCGATGCTGAATGAGAACCGGTTTTTATATCATGCAGTGATCTCGCCCTATCTCAATATTGGCCTGCTGGATCCGCTCGAGGTGTGCCGTGCCGCCGAGGCCGAATGGCGCGCGGGTCATGCGCCTATCAATGCCGTCGAGGGGTTTATTCGTCAGATCATTGGCTGGCGGGAATACGTCCGGGGCATTTATTTTATGCAGGGGCCAGATTATACCAAGCGAAACGCACTCGGCCACAACCGGGCTCTGCCGGCGCTGTACTGGGGTGGTAGCACCAAAATGAACTGCGTGGCCCATGCGGTCGAACAGACCCGCGAAGAGGCTTATGCCCATCACATCCAGCGGCTAATGGTGACAGGAAACTTTGCATTAATTTCCGGCGTGGATCCAACTGCGCTGCATGAATGGTACCTGCAAGTCTATATTGATGCCTTTGAATGGGTCGAGGCGCCGAACACGCTGGGAATGAGCCAGTTTGCCGATGGCGGTATTATCGCTTCAAAGCCCTATGTTAGTAGCGGTGCCTATATCAATCGGATGTCGAACCACTGCAAGTCATGCCATTACTCTGTGACACAGAAAACCGGTGCTGAGGCCTGCCCGTTCAATCTGCTGTACTGGCATTTTCTGATCCGCCACCGCGACCGTTTTGCGCAGAATCCCCGCATGGGCAATATGTACCGAACGTGGGACCGGATGGACAGCGACCGTCGCGACAGAGTTTTGCATGATGCGGATGGCGTTCTGGCAGCGCTGGACAGAGGTGATGTTGTTTAGTTCTCACCATCTGGACTGAAGTCTCGCTTTCCGAGCCGTAACAGAAAACACCGGTCTGACGCCGCTCAGGCCGAAAACATCAGGTTAAAACTTCTGTCAATCCCACAATTGTCAGCGGGCGATGGTTAAGCGCGCCGTCAGTTCTGGTCTGGGCTTTCTGTCGTGGCCTCTTTTGGTGTGTCGGCCACATCCCCGTCTGGCGTGTCGGCCACGCCGCCCTCTAGCGCGCCGTTGATCCATGTGCCGCTGGTTTCCGCGCCATTGGTATAGCGCATCGTGCCCTCTCCCTGCCGCTTTCCGTTGCTGAAAAGGCCGGTATATACGGCGCCATTGGAATAGGTCGCAACGCCCGAACCAGTCATTTCACCCTCTTGCCAGTCGCCATCATAGGCAAAGCCGTCAGGCATGGTCAGCTGACCTTTCCCCTGCCGCTTCCCATTTTGAAATGCACCTTCATAGGTCGCGCCATCGGGATAGGTTGCAATTCCGCTCCCGCTGCGTTGGCCGTTTTGCCAGTCGCCATCATAGCGATAGCCGTCCGTATGGGTCATTATGCCTTTCCCATGGTATTGGGTGTCGCGAAACTCCCCCTCATAGGTCACGCCGTTGGGATAAGTTGCCAGTCCCTTGCCATCAATGTTTCCTGCGGACCATTGCCCGTCATAGACTTCGCCACTGGGATAGATGATTTTGCCGGTTCCATTGGGCAGGTCTGCAGAAAATGAGCCGCTGTAGATGGTGCCGTCCGGATAGATGGCTTTGCCTTCGCCAACAATCTGGCCCTGGCGCCAGCTTCCGGTATATTTATATCCATCTTCGCTGGTAAATTCGCCCTGACCATGGCGTTGGTCTTGGTCAAAATCCCCATTATAAATGTTGCCATTGGCATAGACCACGACACCTTTGCCTTGCCGGCGACCGCCCTCCAGCATGCCCTCATAGGTGTCGCCGTTCGGTTGTGCCAGCCGGCCGGCACCGCTGATTTCTCCGTCTTTCCACATGCCCTCATAAATCACGCCGTCCGGCATGGTTAAGTTGCCTTCACCATCGCGCAGCCCATCGTTGATTTCACCGATATAAAGCGCGCCATCGGGATACGTGACTTTGGCTTGGCCTTGCTTTTTATTATCGACCCAAGTGCCCTCATAAATTGCACCATCAGGGTAGGTCATGATCCCAGAGCCATTATGCATACCGTCGCGGAATTCGCCATCATATCGGGTGCTGTTGCTGTAGACAGAAACTCCACGTCCTGAAATAGTGCCTTCGGACCAATTGCCCTCATAGGTACCGCCATCACCAAAAGTGATTTTGCCGATACCGTCCGGTTTGCCTTTTGCAAAGTGGCCCTGATAGACAGCGCCATTGGGGAAATGTGCTTCGCCTTGGCCTAAAATTTCACCCAATACCCAAGCTCCGGTATATTCATAACCGTTGGGCAATCGGTAGGTGCCAATACCGTCTTGCAAGCCGTTTTTTAACGTCCCTTCGTACACTCCGCCATCATCATATTGCTTGGATATAATCCGGCCGTCCTGAGCCGCGGCGGTGAAACACAATGCAACAGTTAAAAAGACACTGCCAACCGTGACAGAC
Organism: Rhodobacteraceae bacterium UBA1957; assembly: GCA_002336405.1. Taxonomy (GTDB): domain Bacteria; phylum Pseudomonadota; class Alphaproteobacteria; order Rhodobacterales; family Rhodobacteraceae; genus CPC320. The sequence goes on along the minus strand of DDEJ01000011.1, from coordinate 705 downwards.
CGGTAAGTTTTCATGATGGTATGCTGGCCTTTTGCATGGTTTAAAGTGAGTATGTCTTAGTTCACCGCCCGCTGCCTTACAATCATTATTCCGCATCTAGATACGGTCACATGATCATATTTCGACTGATATTGTGACAGGTCCGTCATTTAAGAGGTTAACTTCCATATTGGCTCCAAAAACTCCTGTTTGCACCGACACCCCTTTTGCGCAAAAGGTATCGATACAATATTCATACACACTTTAGCCAGTTTCCGCAGGTGCGGCAGCTGAAAACGCAGGTCTATTTTCGCTAAAAAGATCTGCAGCTAAGGTGCATTTACTGACCAAAAGCACGTCTCCGCCGCTGTCTTGCGATGCGCGGTTTACTCTGTCTCTTTCATCTTTGAATATGCGCATATTCACGATTTTTGACACCATTTTTTTGCAGATTCAAGCGTGTTTCCCTATATTATGCATCGAAAAATCGGCAGGCCTTGGCCGTTCTGGCTGATTTGCTCGCCCTCAAACTGCACCGAGGTTTTTGAAGCCTGCTGAATTACCGCGCGCATTTGTATGTTCTTCACAGGTCGAGAGCAGTGAAGGCGCGATACAGCTGGATCAGACCTTGGGGCGATTGCTGCAAGACAAGGTCTTGAATGAGCGGTATCGATAATGGCCGCCGCTGCCTTATGGCGCCAAACTATGCAGAGATGGCCAGCTTTT
>DDEJ01000115.1:15473-17720 GCA_002336405.1 Rhodobacteraceae bacterium UBA1957 | reverse complement strand
TATGCGCCATTGCTGTCGGGGCAGTATAATATCGACAATATTCACTGCAACGTGCGCGCCTATTACAGCAATACGGTCCCGGTTGACGCTTATCGAGGTGCAGGGCGGCCGGAAGCCACCTATCTGGTGGAACGGATGATGGAGACAGCCGCGCGCGAAATGGGGATGGATCCGGCAGAATTGCGCCGCCGTAATTTCATTCTGAGCTTTCCGCATGCGACCCCGGTGTTAATGGAATATGACGCCGGCGATTTCCCGACTATTTTGAAAATGGCGCAAAGCACAGCTGATGTTGCGGGCTTTCCGGCGCGCAGAGCCGAGGCGGCGTCGCGTGGTAAATTACGCGGCATCGGCTATTCTACCTTTATCGAGGCTTGCGGTATTGCACCGTCGAAAGCGGTGGGATCACTCGGGTGTGGTGTTGGATTGTGGGAGTCTGCAGAAGTGCGGGTGAACCCGGCGGGATCGATCGAAATTCTCACGGGCAGCCACAGCCATGGTCAGGGCCATGAAACAACCTTTGCACAGATTGTTTCAGACCGTTTTGGTCTGCCGATTGAAAACGTCTCGATTGTGCATGGTGACACCGATAAGGTGCAGTTTGGTATGGGAACCTATGGATCGCGCTCGGGTCCGGTTGGGATGACGGCTGTGGTCAAGGCGATGGATAAGGTGGAGGCCAAGGTCAAGAAGATCGCAGCTCATGCCTTGGAAGCCTCAGAAGATGATATCGTCATCGAAGGCGGTGAGGTTAAAGTCACCGGCACCGATAAGTCGATGGCTTGGCACGAAGTCGGGCTGGCGGCCTATATTGCGCATAATCTGCCCGAGGGCATGGAGCCTGGTCTGAAAGAGACAGCGTTCTTTGACCCGGTCAATTTCTCGTTCCCGTCTGGAGCGTTCATCTGTGAGGTCGAAGTTGATCCCGATACGGGTCATACAGAAATCGTGCAATTCACCTCTGCTGATGATTTCGGGACCATCATCAATCCGATGGTGGTCGAGGGGCAAGTCCATGGTGGGGTGGCCCAAGGTATCGGTCAGGCGATGCTAGAGCAGGTGATCTATGATGAGGCCGGCCAACTGTTGACCGGATCCTACATGGATTACACCATGCCGCGGGCTGCGGATCTGCCGTTCTACGACGTCAGTCACCATTCAACCCCAAGCCCGAATAATCCGCTCGGGATCAAGGGCTGTGGTGAGGCGGGGGCCATCGGCGCGCCGCCGGCGGTTATCAATGCGATCACCGACGCCATTGGCAGCAATGATATTGAAATGCCGGCCACGCCCCAGACGGTTTGGCGGGCGATACAAGCTAACTCATCGCCGTTGGCGGCAGAATAGGGAGGACGATCAAATGTATCCAACAAAATATCACAAACCTGCCTCGATCGCAGAAGCCGTTGCGGCGCTGTCCAGCGGCGAGGACGCCATGCTTTTAGCTGGCGGCCAAACCCTGATCGGCACGATGAAAAATCACCTTGCTGCACCGAGTGATCTGGTGGACATCCGCCAGATTGACGGCATGTCAGGGGTAAGCTCTGAAGGCGATACCCTGCGGATCGGCGCGACCACCACCCATGCTGAGGTGGCGACAAATGCCGATGTCAAACGGCTTTGTCCGGCGCTTGCGGCGCTGGCAAGCGGGATCGGGGATCCGGCAGTGCGCCACATGGGCACCATCGGCGGCGCAATCGCCAACAATGATCCGGCGGCAGACTATCCCGCCGGACTTTTGGCGTTGGGGGCAACGATTGTGACCAACACGCGCGAGCTTGCGGCGGATGATTTTTTCCAAGGCATGTTCACCACTGCACTGGAAGACGGTGAGATTATTATTGCGGTTAAAGTTGCGGCGCCGACCAAAGCGGCCTATATCAAATTTCCGCAACCGGCCTCGCTGTATGCGATGGTTGGTGTGTTTGTTGCCGATGGCGCAGCAGGCACGCGGGTGGCTGTGACCGGGGCTGGTGAGGATGGTGTGTTCCGTCATACCGGCATGGAGACAGCTTTGAGCGCTGACTGGGCCTCGGGGGCGCTCGATGCGGTTCAGGTCGGATCTGACGGCTTGCTGTCCGATCTGCACTGTGCGGCCGATTATCGTGCCAGCCTGATCAAAACCATCGCCAAACGTGCTGTCGCGGCCGCTTGAACTTTAAGAGATTGCGCTCTTTTTTGACACCGCTCCGGATAAAGCCGGGGCGGTACTTTAGTGATAAGGCTCTGGCGTGATTACCATGAAGG
>DDEJ01000115.1:14097-15054 GCA_002336405.1 Rhodobacteraceae bacterium UBA1957 | reverse complement strand
GTCTCGCCCGCCAGCGTTGAACGAGACATCTGGCAGCGTGACAATTTTTGCCAGTTCGGGAAAAGGGTCAGTTTTATGCGGGATCGCATTTGCCGCTATAAAGTGGTCTTGAAATTTGGGCTCGATTGCAGTCTCAACCTTGGTAATCTGGCGCACGGTTTGTTCGATCTCGGCACGGGCGGCGATGTTGCACAGCGCAATCCGTGCGCCTGTACCCGCCGCATTGCCGGCCGATGTGACCTTGGCCAGTGGCACGTCGGGGATCATCCCCAGAACCATCGCGTGTTTGGCCGAGATATGTGCCCCGAACGCACCGGCCAAAACCACCCGGTCCACCCTGTCGACGGCCATTTCATCCATCAGAAGCCGCGCCCCAGCATAGAGCGCGGATTTTGCCAATTGAATCGCACGAATATCTCCTTGCGTAACGGTGATCCGCGGCCCGCCCTCTGCGCTGGCATCATGGATCAGATAGGCATGGGTCCGCCCCTCGGGCACCGCGCGGGGTGTGCCAGTTGCCTCGGCCGAGCCGATCAGTCCTGAGGCATCCAGTAAGCCTGCCATGCGCATCTCGGCCACGGCCTCGATAATGCCTGACCCACAGATGCCGGTAATACCGGAGGTTGCGGTTTCCGCGTCAAACCCGTCTTCATCTGACCACAAATTGCTGCCAATCACCCGAAATCGCGGCTCTTTGCTCACTGGATTGATCTCAATTTTTTCAATCGCGCCGGGTGCGGCCCGTTGACCTGAGCTGATCTGGGCGCCTTCAAAAGCCGGTCCGGTGGGCGAAGAACACGCCAGCACCCGGCTGGTGTTGCCCAGCAGAATTTCGGCGTTTGTGCCGACATCGACCACGAGCACCAGATCTTTTGATTTGCCCGGCTCTTCTGAGAGCGCGACTGCCGCCGCATCGGCCCCGACATGGCCGGCAATGCAAGGCAGGATATAACATTC
>DDEJ01000115.1:4737-13685 GCA_002336405.1 Rhodobacteraceae bacterium UBA1957 | reverse complement strand
CCCAATTCGACCGGGTCAATCCCCAGGAGCAGGTGGTGCATAACCGGGTTGCAGACAAAGACAACTTCCACGATCAGCGCTGGATCGATTGCGGCGTCGGCGGAGATCTGCTGCGTTAATTCAGTGATTGCATCGCGCACCGCACTGGTCATTTCCGCGTCGCCCCCAGGGTTCATCATCACATAGCTGACCCGGCTCATCAGGTCTTCGCCAAAGCGAATCTGTGGGTTCATGATCCCGGAGGAAGCGACCGCCTCGCCCGTTTCGAGATGGGTTAGATGCATCGCGATCGTGGTTGAACCCAAATCAATCGCCAGGCCGTAAATGCCGCCTTCATGCAGACCGGGCCAGATGTCGATCAGCTTGTGAGAGGCGCTGATATGGTCTTTGTGCAGAGCCACCGTGACCTGCCATTGGCCTTTGCGCAGCACCGGTTGCAGTTTGCAAATGGCCGTGAGGTCGGCGGTGATGTGATCGATTTCCCACTGGGTTTTCAAAGCCTGCTGCAAGCGCTCAAAGTCGCCGGTGGGTTCGTGCATATCGGGTTGCTCGACCTCGACAAAATAAAGTTTGGTGGCGGGGTCCATGGTAATGTCGCGCATGGTGATGGCTTTGCGGATCACCTGTTTGTGGACCTGGCTTTCGGGTGGAACATCGATGACGATATTGCCCTGCACGGTGGCTTGACAGCCCAGCCTGCGGCCGGTTTTCAACCCGCGTTTGTCGTCATACCGTTGTTCGACGGCATTCCATTGCGACAGCGCATTGCTGGCAACGCTCACACCGTGTTTGGGAAACTCGCCGTAGGCTGGGGTCACCTGACATTTTGAACAGATACCGCGTCCGCCGCAGACAGAATCCAAATCAACGCCAAGTTGACGTGCTGCGGTCAGCACAGGTGTGCCAATGGGGAAATGTCCGCGCTTGCCTGAGGGGGTGAACACCACCAAGGGAATATCGCTCATATTTACAGGCCCTAACGTTGCTAATTGCGCCCTAATATAGGCTAATCCCGGGGCCATGAAAGGCAACGAGCGGCAAATATTGGTTGGTGGGCGTCATTTTTGGACAAGAAAACTAATCGTTTCTATATGACGCTGCGGCGCTGGGATGTAAATAATGCGGGTTAGGTCATTCAGGCAGGTGCACCTCTTTACATTGTGGGCTGTTTTTCTAGGGCGCTCGGCAGGCTCCGTCATAATGGGTCTGCTCATCTGTTATGGATACACGGGCTCCAGCACAGTGGAACCGATCTGACGAGGCATATAAACCGGCACAGTTCCCCAACAGGACCTGTTACAACGGATAAAGTCTCTTTGCGGTTGGTAACCGGCTGTTTTGGGTTTCAGGTCGGGTCGCCACTTACCCGGGCCTGAAAGATAAATCCCAGAAAATTCAGCAAGATCTGAGCCGCGAGTATTTGCGTTGATCCACTGGGATCATAATCTGGGGCCACCTCGACCAAATCAATGCCGATGATCGGATGTGATTTGGCCACATGCTGTAGCAGCTCCAACACATCGTAATATAAAAAGCCTCCATGGCTGGGCGTGCCAGTGCCTGCGGCAATTGAGGGGCAGAATGCGTCGATATCAATCGTGACATAGACCGGCACGCCTTGTGGAATGCGGGCGGCCAAGGCCTCGGCGCCCAGAGCTCTGCTTTGGCGCACTGACATGATATCTGACCCCATGGCCCGTGCGGCATCATAGCCTTCTTTGGCAGTGGAACTGACGTTGCGAATACCGACTTGCGTCAGCCCGGTCACATAGGATTTTTCTGCCGCGCGACGCATTGGATTGCCATGGCCAAAGCGCACGCCGTGGCGTTCATCGACAAAATCCAGATGCGCATCAATTTGTAGAATGTGGAAATCACCCTGAGCGTCAAATGCATTGATGCAAGGGATATTTACCGAATGATCGCCACCGATCGTCACCGGCAGCGCCCCTGCGGCCAGAATGGCGCGCACGCCAGTTTCGATGTTGGCGTGACTTCTGACGGTGTCAGTATGGATAATGTCGGCATCGCCTATATCGACGATCCGCACATCCCCCGGCAGATAGATCGCATCATCCTCGTGGTCATAGGCCCCAGCATGGCCAAAGCTGAACAGGGTTGAGGCCTCTCGCACAGCGCGCGGTCCAAAGCGCGCCCCGGGCCGCCACTGGGTGCCGGCGTCGAAGGGTGCACCCAAAATGGCGACATCAGCATTGATCTGCGACCAATCGCTGACATAAGGCCGCTTGCCAAACGTTGAAATTCCGACGAACGGCAAATCAAGCCGCCCATTCTCATAGCCATGTGTGCTCATCTGGTACCCTTGCAATGCTGCGCCAACATTGGCGTGGATTTGCTCGCACGGCAAGCATAAATAGGGGTTTCAACCGCCGCCGTTCCATGCAATAGAAAAGCGCCAAACGCACATCCCATGGAGAGTTTAGATGGAGATACGTGAGGCCCTTACCTTTGACGATGTTTTGTTGGTTCCAGGAGCCTCTAATGTGCTGCCTTCAACCGCGGACACCACCACCCGTGTGACGCGCTCGATTGCGCTTAATATCCCGCTGCTCAGTTCGGCGATGGATACCGTCACTGAAGGCAGGATGGCTATCTCTATGGCGCAGGCCGGCGGTATGGGGGTGATTCACCGCAACCTTGGCATCGATGAGCAGGCGCGTGAAGTGCGCCGCGTCAAACGGTTTGAGAGCGGCATCGTGTTTAACCCGATTACGCTGCGCGCCGACCAGACCTTGGCAGACGCCAAAGCCCTACAGGATCGTTATCGTATCACGGGCTTTCCTGTGGTTGATGACAAAGGGTTGGTACTAGGGATTGTCACCAACCGCGATATGCGCTTTGCCACCGATGACAACACGCCGGTGCGGATGATGATGACTGCAAATAACCTTGCGGTTCTGATCGAGCCGGCAGACCGAGATCAGGCCAAAAGCTTGATGGAAGAGCGTCGGATCGAAAAGCTTTTGGTCACGGATAAATCTGGAAAACTCACCGGGTTGTTGACCCTGCGCGATACCGAGAACGCCGTGTTGAACCCGACCGCCTGCAAAGATGATCTGGGCCGTTTACGAGTGGCTGCGGCCTCGACAGTGGGTGACGCGGGCTTTGAACGCACACAGGCACTGATTGATGCCGGCGTTGATATGGTGGTCATTGATACGGCTCATGGCCATTCCGAAGGCGTGGCACGGGCGGTTGAACGGGCCAAAACCATTTCAAATCAGGTGCAGATTGTTGCTGGAAACGTGGCCACGGGTGAGGCGACGCGGGCGTTAATCGGCGCGGGTGCCGATGCGGTTAAAGTGGGGATTGGGCCGGGATCTATCTGTACCACTCGGATGGTGGCAGGCGTTGGTGTGCCGCAGCTCACCGCGGTAATGGATTGCGTGGCGGCTGCCGGAGACGTGCCGATTATCGCCGATGGCGGCATCAAGTTTTCTGGTGATTTTGCCAAGGCGATTGCGGCAGGGGCCTCTTGTGCCATGGTGGGCAGTATGATCGCAGGCACCGATGAGGCGCCAGGTGAGATTATTCTGTATCAGGGCCGTTCGTTTAAATCGTTTCGCGGTATGGGCAGTCTTGGCGCCATGGCGCGCGGCTCGGCGGACCGGTATTTTCAAAAAGATGCCGCCAGTGACAAACTGGTGCCCGAGGGTATCGAAGGGCAGGTGCCTTACAAGGGTTCGGCGGGTGCGGTGATCCATCAGTTGGTGGGGGGGTTGCGGGCGGCAATGGGCTATACCGGCAATGGCACGATAGACGCGATGCGTAAACACTGTCACTTTGTGAAAATCACCAATGCGGGGCTGAAGGAAAGCCATGTGCATGATGTGCAAATCACCCGCGAAAGCCCAAACTACAGAAATAGTTGATATTTCAACATCTTAAAGATCGATATTCCTAATACACTGAAGGTTCAATATGACCCCTGCTGCGCGTGTTCAGACGACAATTGAGCTTTTGGATCAAATGCTTGAGGGCAATGCCCCGGAAAAAGTACTGACAGGATGGGCCCGCAAGAGCCGGTTTGCCGGTTCGAAAGACCGCGCGGCAATCCGGTCGTTTTTCTTTGATGCCTTGCGCTGTAAACGCTCGTATGCGGCATATGGTGGGGCGCTGACTGGACGGGGTTTGATGCTGGGCCTGCTGAAAGACCAGCAGATTGATCCACAAACTCTGTTTACGGGTCAGGGGTATGGCCCCTCAGAGCTGAGCCCGGACGAAGGTGTTGGCGCTGCGTCACTGAGCCGAGCCGAACAACTCGACCTGCCAGATTGGTTGCTGCCGGTGTTTGATGCCAGTCTTGGGGCGGATGCTGACGCCACTGCAATGGCGCTGCGCCACCGGGCCCCGGTCATGTTGCGGGCCAATTTGCTCAAAGGCAGCCGCGATGCAGCTCTCAAGGCGCTGGCCTTTGAACAGATCATTGCGCAGGCCCATCCTTTGGCCAGTACCGCGATTGAGGTGACCGAGGGGGGGCGCAAGGTTGCAGGAAGCGCGACATTTCAGGCCGGTTTGGTCGAACTCCAAGATGTCGCCAGTCAAGCGGTGGTCGAGACGCTTGTCTTGGGTAAAGGCCAGCGTATCTTGGATTACTGTGCGGGTGGTGGTGGTAAGGCGCTGGCGCTTGCAGCGCTCGCTGACAGCGCGGTTGACGCTTGGGATTCCGATGCTGCCCGGATGAAAGATATTGAAAAACGGGCCGAGCGCGCTGGTGCCGATATTGCTTGTTTGACTGATGCGCCGAGAGGCCAGTACGATGTTGTTTTGTGTGATGTGCCGTGTTCTGGCAGTGGGGCATGGCGACGCGCCCCACAGGGCAAATGGCTTTTGACCGCTGACGGCTTGACCCAATTAGGGGACGTTCAGAGCGATATTTTACAGCAGGCGGCCCGTCTGGTGACGCCTGGTGGGATTCTGGTCTATACAACCTGTTCTGTCTTGGCGCAGGAAAATATGGGTCAATTGGTAAAATTCATCGCAGCTACACCCGAGTGGGATTGTGATTTTTCTAGGCAGTTTTTACCCTCTGAGGGCGGCGACGGTTTTTTTGTTGGACACCTTAGGCGTGTATAGATTGACTTTCGATAACCTTTAAGGTACAAACTTAACATTTAATCAACACTTTACTCTACTTATAATACGCGACTGACAAAATTATCCGGCCAGTCATGGTTAACGGATAGCACTGATTTAGGTTGTTACTGATATAGTGTCTTGGTTTTTCATCTCTGCACGATGTGGTATTATGGTATGTGCCACATCTATAAGCCTTATGCTGATCGCTGCTTTTGGCTTAGTGGGCTTGCATTTGCCTGAGTTTACTGTGCTTTTATATGTGGCTGCGGTAGTTTTACTGGTATGTGTGGTTGGGCTGCAACTGTATTTACTGCACAAGCTAAAGTCGCCAGCCCAAGCGGACACAGTTCTTAAAGATGTTCTGCAAGCAGATCCGCTGTCAGCTATTGTGACAGACGGGTCGGGACGTGTGACGTGGTCGAATACTGCCGCACAGTCCTTTTTCAAGCGTAAAACAGAAAGCGATATCAGTGTTGCACTTTTGTTTGAAAATGTTGTGCTTGATGCCGATGCCTGTGTAGCCCGCCTGCTCCGGCGCGCATCAGAGGCAAAAAATGTCTGTTCTGATGTAATTGAAGGGCCTGATAAGGACCGTCTGACTGTGCAACGCTGTGGTCTGAACAGTTTTTTGTGGCGGTTACTGGATCGTGACAGAATTAAGGACATGATCCGTGTCATCGAAAAAATTACAGCACCAGCAATTATCGTTGAGCAATCAGGATTTCGTCTTTTATCTGTCAACTCTTCTGCGCAGAAACTGATACCGCAATCTATACAATATTTACCAGAAATTTTTGAGACACGGCAAATAAAGTTTGGAATGGTCTCAACGCTGTTGACCCAGGACGGACCACGGGAAATGTTTGCGATCCATGTGGCGAGTGATGATACCGCCATGGCTGTGATATTTGCCGCGTGTCCACAACACTCTGTTGACGATCCGATTAATGATCAGGGCTTTCATAAAATACCTGTGCCATTGCTGAAGTTGGCGATCAATGGCGATCTTTTGATGGCGAATGAGGCGGCTCGGCGCCTGTTGGACATCACATCAGTTCAAAACATCAATCTTCGCGACCTGATGAACGGCTTGGGTCAGTCTTTGACCGAATGGCTCAACCGCTCTGCTTTGGGGGTGCATCAGCCGAATTCTGAGTTTTTACGCCTTACGCGCGGCGAAACGGAAACCTTTTTGCAGGTGACGCTAAGTCGTATAATGGAAAAAGGCGGTCCGCAGTTGTTTGCTGTTCTGACAGATGCCACCGCACTTAAAACGTTGGAGGGTCAGTTTGTTCAGAGCCAGAAAATGCAGGCAATTGGTCAACTTGCAGGGGGCGTTGCCCATGATTTTAATAACCTTCTTACGGCTATTTCGGGGTACTGTGATCTGCTACTTTTACGTCATGATCCCACGGATCAGGATTATCCAGATCTTATTGAAATCCATGAGAACGCCAATCGGGCGGCATCTTTGATAGACCAGCTGCTGGCATTTTCGCGCAAACAGACGTTGCGACCGCAAAATCTTAACCTTCAGGATGTGATGTCCGATCTGACCCACCTTCTCAATCGACTTTTGGGTGAAAAAGTTGCTTTGCGTCTGCGTCAAGGAGCGATGAAATGCCATGTAAGAGCGGATAAGCGACAAGTGGAGCAGGTTATTATGAACCTGGTGGTCAACGCACGAGATGCGATGCCTGCGGGTGGAGATGTGACAATTGAAACCTCCGTGTTGCGCCTTACAAAAGCACTCGAACGCGACCGGGCGGTCGTTTCACCAGGAGAATATATTTCTGTCAAAGTTATAGATCAGGGCATGGGGATCAAGCCGAACGTGTTGCCAAAAATTTTTGAACCTTTTTATACGACAAAACCGATGGGCGAAGGGACCGGTTTGGGTCTTTCAATGGTGTACGGCATTATGAAACAAAGTGGGGGTTATATCTTTGTCGATAGCGTTCTTGGGCAGAGTAGCTGTTTCACGCTTTTGTTTCCCGCCCATCAAGGGGTTGTGGATGATAGTTATACGCTGGCAGATCCAGTCACCAAAGAGACACTGCCAGCGCGCGCCAAGGGGGTCGTATTATTGGTTGAGGATGAGGCGCCGGTCCGCGCCTTTGCGGTACGAGCTCTGCAGTTGCGGGGATATACCGTGTTGGAAGCTGATGGCGGTGAGCGTGCATTGGAAATACTACAAGACCCAGACCAGTTGGTAGATATTTTTGTCACTGACGTTATTATGCCAGGGCTGGATGGACCCGCATGGGTGCGCCGCGCCTTAAAAAGCCGGCCGGGAACCAAGGTGATATTTATGTCTGGTTATGCCTGCAATTTTCTTGATGATGAGGCTTGTGAAACCTTTCAATCCGTCTTTCTGCCCAAGCCATTTTCACTTACGGACTTGTCGCAGGCTGTTCAGCAGCAGTTGAGCGAAGCAGCTCAATTACCCCAAACTGTGCCATAAGTTAAAATCGGCTTGGTATTTTTCTAGTACATCACCTTCGACACAGGGGGATAAATTCAACTTCGTTTGGCTAGACGCATTGTGTCGTGGAATTTGTATTTTGGTCCCAAGACGGTGTTCTAGAAATTCACGCAAGCGCGATTGGTTCTCATATCGGAACAAATACGTCACGGGCGGTGTTCCAGCCCTTGGCGTGATAAAGCGTGCCTGACTGCCAATATGCGCATAGGCGGGCGGGCTGGATTGCAGATATCCCCTGACAAATGTGTCAAAACTGATGTCTTGGGTTGACGTGGGTTTGCCTTTTAAAAACGGTCTCTGGCGGTACCGATACCAACTGCCCATCCATGAAATTGGTTCCCGGATCACTGCCATTGTGTCCAATTGGGTGTTGCAAACGATGTCGTACATCGGACGAATAAAACGATTATAGCGGATAAGAGGCGCATGTTTAAGCTCGGGGGGATCTTGAATTGACAGGCTGGCGATGGGTCCCAACGCCTGTGCATAAGCCGAGGTGCCTGTTTTGGGAACGGCAAGAAACGCCAGTTTTTGTTTCCAAAAAATCAACATGAAGAATGTCTTTCGTTGTTTGATATGCAAAGACGATAATTAAATCACTTCTTAACAAGTTACAGGGAAAATGGCTTAAGGAAAATTTAACTTGAAGTGTTCCTGTTTTGGTCCTATCAAGTGATTAGAACAATATGTGAACAAACGCAGTGATTGCCGCCCGCTTCAGGGTGTGGAATAAGGAACCAATTGTAATGGCAACGGCAGATCTTCTTTCCATGACCGATAAAAAAGACACGAATAAGCAAAAGGCTCTCGATAGTGCGCTTTCACAGATCGAGCGGCAGTTTGGCAAGGGCTCAATTATGAAATTGGGCGGTGACAATGTTATCAAAGACATTGAGGCAATTTCAACCGGATCTATCGGTCTGGATATTGCACTGGGCATCGGCGGGCTGCCAAAAGGCCGCATCATCGAGGTCTACGGGCCTGAGAGCTCGGGCAAAACAACTTTGACGCTGCATTGTGTGGCTGAGGCGCAAAAAGCCGGTGGTGTCTGTGCCTTTGTTGACGCAGAGCACGCATTAGACCCGCAGTATGCCCGCAAGCTTGGGGTTGATCTGGATGAATTGCTCATCAGCCAACCCGACACTGGTGAACAGGCGCTAGAGATTACCGATACTTTGGTGCGGTCCGGGGCAGTGAGTATGATTGTGGTCGATTCGGTTGCTGCGCTGACGCCAAAAAGCGAGCTGGAAGGCGATATGGGCGATTCAAGCGTCGGCGTTCAAGCCCGGTTGATGAGCCAAGCGATGCGCAAGCTGACCGGCTCGATCTCGCGCAGTAATTGCATGGTAATTTTCATCAACCA
>DDEJ01000115.1:579-4357 GCA_002336405.1 Rhodobacteraceae bacterium UBA1957 | reverse complement strand
GGTAACGCGCTGAAATTCTATAGTTCGGTACGCCTTGATATCCGCCGCATCGGAGCGATCAAAGACCGGGACGAAATTGTGGGTAATGCAACGCGTGTCAAAGTGGTCAAAAATAAGGTGGCGTCGCCGTTCAAACAGGTCGAGTTTGATATCATGTACGGCGAAGGTATCTCGAAAACCGGTGAGATTCTTGATCTTGGCGTGAAAGCGGGCGTGGTTGAGAAATCGGGCGCGTGGTATAGCTATGGCGATGAGCGGATTGGTCAAGGTCGCGAAAACGCCAAAGTGTTCTTGCGCGAAAATGCTCAAACGGCTTACGAAATTGAAGATAAAATCCGCGCGGCACATGGGTTAGATTTTGATGCCCTCCCGCCGGTGGCTGACGAGGATGTCGTCGAAAAGTAGCTGTGAGCCCACCTGTAGAAGTTGATAAAGAGGTCTCGGACTACTTGTCTGGGGCCTCTTTGCTTTAGATACTTTTGGTTGAAACTTACCCAGTCCAGCCGCAAGCTATCGCCTTTGGCCCTCATTCCCATAGAATCGGCCGACTTAAATTGGATAAAAGTCACTTGCGCTGGACAGAGTTTTGCTCGCCCGTTACACCGGTCCAAGACCCAACCCTAGCCGCAAGAAAGCCTGTATCATGCCGAGCCTTAACGATATCCGGTCAACCTTTCTCGATTACTTTCAGAAAAACGGACATCAGGTGGTCGACAGTTCACCCCTCGTGCCACGTAATGATCCGACCTTGATGTTTACGGCCGCCGGTATGGTCCAGTTCAAAAATGTTTTTACCGGACTTGAACACCGCGATTATAGCCGTGCGACCACCAGCCAAAAATGCGTGCGCGCCGGTGGCAAACATAATGACCTTGATAATGTGGGCTATACCGCGCGTCACCATACCTTTTTTGAAATGCTCGGCAATTTTAGCTTTGGGGATTACTTTAAAGAAGACGCTATTCCTTTTGCTTGGGATTTAATCACCAAAGAGTTTGGCATTGATCGCGACAAGCTGCTGGTCACGGTTTATCACACCGACGAAGAGGCGGTGAATATCTGGAAAAAACATGCGGGCCTGTCTGATGACCGCATCATCAGGATCGCCACGGATGATAATTTCTGGTCGATGGGTGCCACTGGACCCTGTGGACCCTGTACAGAGATTTTCTACGATCATGGTGATCACATTTGGGGTGGCCCACCCGGCAGCCCTGATGAAGACGGCGATCGGTTTATCGAGATTTGGAACCTCGTATTCATGCAATACGAGCGCTTTGAAGACGGGCGTCAGGAAGATCTGCCCAAACCCTCGATCGATACTGGTATGGGCCTTGAGCGTATCGGCGCGTTGTTGCAAGGCAGCCACGATAATTACGATACTGATTTGTTCAAAGCGTTGATTGAGGCCTCGGCGCAGGCGACGGGTGTTGATCCTTACGGCGATCAGAATGTACATCACAGGGTGATTGCAGATCACCTGCGCTCCACATCATTTATGATGGCCGACGGGGTAATGCCTTCCAACGAGGGACGTGGTTATGTCTTGCGACGCATCATGCGCCGCGCCATGCGCCACGCCCATCTGCTGGGTGCCAAAGACCCGGTGATGCACCGGCTGGTGCCAGAACTTGTTACCCAGATGGGACAGGCTTTTCCCGAACTTGGCCAAGCACAGGCCTTGATCGAAGACAGCCTGCTCAACGAAGAAACCCGCTTTCGGCAGACGCTGGATCGGGGCTTAAAGCTCTTGGATACAGCAATGAACGATATTCCAGACGGCGCAGATTTGCCGGGTGAGACAGCGTTCAAGCTCTATGACACCTTTGGGTTTCCACTTGATTTGACCCAAGATGCGCTGCGCGAAAAGGGCCGTGCTGTGGATACCGCCGGGTTTGACAGTGCAATGGCGGCTCAAAAAACCAAAGCTCGCGCGGCTTGGCGCGGGTCTGGTGAGGCGGCCGATGTGGCGATTTGGTTCGAGATCGCCGATGAACACGGCGCAACCGAGTTTCTTGGCTATGATACCGAGCAGGCCGAGGGCCAAATTTTGGCACTGGTTAGGGACGGTAAGCCCACTGACACAGCTTCGGTCGGAGAGGTGGTGCAGATTGTGCTGAACCAAACGCCTTTTTATGGCGAATCCGGTGGTCAGGTTGGTGACAGTGGCCTGTTGAAAACTGACAGCGGCAGTGCACGAATTACTGACACTAAAAAATCAGCCGGAATTTTTATTCACATTGCAGAGGTGGTAGAAGGTTCATTGTCGCCTGCAACAGGGGCGTTACTTGAGGTGGAAGGCCCTCGGCGCAGCGCTGTCAGGGCCAATCACTCGGCGACACATTTGTTACATGAGGCGCTGCGCGGCGCGTTGGGAGATCATGTGGCACAGCGTGGGTCGCTGAATGCCGAAGATCGGCTGCGGTTTGATTTCAGCCATTCGAAATCCTTAACTGCGCAGGAGCTCGCGCAGGTGGAGATCGAGGTGAATGACTTCATCCGTCAAAACACTCTTGTTGAGACCCGGATCATGTCGCCGGATGCGGCGCGGGGTTTGGGCGCGCAGGCCTTGTTTGGCGAGAAATATGGCGACGAAGTGCGGGTGGTATCTATGGGTCGTCAGCCCGGCTCTGACAAAGGCACCGATGGGTCGACGTATTCCCTTGAGCTGTGCGGCGGCACCCATGTGCGTCAAACCGGCGATATAGGTGTTTTTGTCTTGTTGGGCGACAGCGCCAGCAGCGCTGGCGTGCGTCGGATTGAGGCGCTGACCGGTGCTGCGGGGCTTGCACATCTGACATCCCAGAGCCAACAACTGGCGGCAGCAGCGCAAGTTTTAAAAACCAGCACAGGCGAAGTGTCGGGTCGGATTAAGTCGCTTTTGGATGAGCGCAAGACGCTCAGTAACGAGATCGCCCAATTGCGCCGAGAGTTGGCAATGGGTGGCGGTGGGGGTGCGGCTGCCAACGACATGGCCCCGCAAGACATAAATGGCGTTTCGTTCTTGGCCCAAATTTTAACCGGTGTGTCTGGTAAGGATTTACCGGCGCTGATCGACGAACATAAGTCGCGCATGGGATCAGGCGCAGTGCTGGTGATCGCCGATACGGGCGGCAAGGCAGCTGTTGCGGCCGGTGTCACACAGGATTTGATCGCTGTGGTGTCTGCGGTTGATCTGGTGCGGGCTGCGGTTTCAGAACTGGGCGGTAAGGGCGGCGGTGGTCGTCCGGATATGGCGCAGGGTGGCGGTCCAGATGCGAGTAAGGCAGAAGCAGCAGTTGCTGCGGCTGTCGCCTGTTTGGGGGGCTGAGGTGCCGGCATTGTGGATCAGTCATGTGTCAGTGAAAGACGAAGAATCTTTCGGGAAATACGCTGTATTGGCCGGTCCGGCAATTGCCAAACACGGTGGCCAGTTTCTGGCCCGCGGTGGCCGTTGTGTCCAGTTGGAAGGCCCCGGAAAGCCGCGTAATGTTGTGGTGAAGTTCGAAAGCCTCGCGGCGGCAGAAGCCTGTTATCACTCGCCTGAATATCAAGCGGCTTTGATCTTTGCGCAAGATGCCTCAGAGCGCGACTTACTGTTGGTCGAAACGACAGACTAGGCGCTGCTGCTGTTTATATTGTAGTGAAAATACGACGATAGGGCGTGAGACCTCTGTATTGCTGATTTTTAATATCATTTATGAATTTTTAGGTTGCTGCTTAGATCGACCTGTAATGAGCACGGACGCTGCCGTTATAGGCGTTTATGGCAGTTGTATGTATCTTAAACAGTTTGACG
>DDEJ01000115.1:0-217 GCA_002336405.1 Rhodobacteraceae bacterium UBA1957 | reverse complement strand
GTTGTCTGGCAGGGAGTTATAAATCGTGTTTTTGAGAGTTTAAGTATTGGTAAGGTTGCGCCGTTGATGTGTGCACAAATGAAGGTGGTAACGTTAGGAATAATTGTCTGGCTAGAGCTGCGTGGTTGCTTTTTTTGAGTGCTGTCTTTTTGTCGGGTTGCTTGGACCCTCCTGCCGCAGTGGGCGGATCAACAAACAGTGGGGTCCGCAGCTTAAA
>DDEJ01000150.1 GCA_002336405.1 Rhodobacteraceae bacterium UBA1957 | reverse complement strand
ACAATGGTCAGAAGCGCCGCAATAATCGCCAGATCAAAGCGGATCTGTAAAACCGAAAACACCCCGATTGTCAGCAGCACATCATGCACCAACGCCCCCACAGCCCCAACGGCAAATTGCCACTCGAACCGCAGCCAAATATAGACAAGCACCGCACCTATCGCCAGCACCACCGCAATCGCCGCGGTCTGGATCAGTTCGCCAGACACTTTCGGCCCGACAGACTCAACCGACATAAATTCAATATCTGGTGCCACCGTGCGCAGCGTTTCAAGCGCCCGATCAACGATGTCCGACGAAATTGCCTCTTGGCCGTCCTGTGCTTGTATCCGGATCATCGTCACGTGCTGATCCTCACGAAAGTTGGGGTCAAACACCTCAGAGATGGTGATATCACCAAGATCAAGCTGTTGCAGCGCAGTCCGGTAATCAGCCACATTGACCACCTGCGCGCTTTCCGTGCGCAACGTCGTTCCGCCACGAAAGTCAATTCCGAAATTCAAACCCTGAGACAGAAAAGACACGATAGAGGCCAGCATCAAAAAGGCCGAAAGCCCCAAAAACATCTTTGAGCGTGAGAAAAAATCGTAGCTGGTGTTTTGCGGAACAAGTCGAAGACGCATATCAAACCTCAATCGTTTTTGGTCGGCGGTTTTCAAACCAGACGATAATCATCAAACGTGTGACAAATATTGCCGTAAAAACCGAAGTTAAAATACCCAAGCCCAGTGTGATCGCAAACCCGCGCACTGGCCCGGAGCCCATCGCAAACAATATCACCGCAGTAATGAACGTCGTGATATTAGCGTCTAAAATAGCGCTCAGTGCCTTTTCATACCCCAATTCAATCGCTCGCGCTGGCCCACGTGCAGATTTCAATTCTTCACGAATACGTTCAAAAATCAGCACATTTGCATCAACGGCCATACCGATGGTTAACACAATACCAGCGATCCCCGGCAAGGTCAGCGTGGCTCCGATCAGACTTAGCAAGCCGAAAATCAGCCCGACATTGACGATCAGCGCGATATTTGCGAACACCCCGAACAAACCATAGCTGAGGATCATAAATCCAAGCACGGCGGCAAAGGCCACCACACAGGCCACTTTCCCAGCTTGAATACTATCGGCCCCAAGCTCTGGTCCGATCGTGCGCTCCTCAAGAAAATCAAGCCCCGCTGGCAGTGCACCCGCCCGCAAAAGCACCGCAAGCTTGGTGGTTTCCTCAACCGAGAATCTGCCGGTTATAATGCCCGAACCGCCGGCAATATGCGACTGGATCACCGGCGCGCTGATCACCTCGTCATCGAGCACAATCGCGAACGGGTTGCCGATATTTTCCGCCGTATAATTCCCAAACTTTCGGGCACCAGAGGTGTTAAAGCGGAAACTCACCGCCGGGCGACCGTTCTGGTCAAAGCTGGGTTGCGCATCAACCAGTTCTTCACCGGTAACAACCGGGGCTTTTTCAAGTTTGAAAAATACACCCTCTTCATCAAGTGACGGCAATATCTCATTGCCACTTCCCGCAGGCGCATCGACGCCAGAAGCGCGCCCCACCACCGGCTGAAACGTCAACTGCGCTGTGGTGCCGATGATGGCTTTCAACTCGGACGCCGAGCCAATGCCAGGCACTTGGATCAAAATCCGGCTGGTGCCCTGTCGCTGGATCGTCGGCTCGCGGGTGCCCACTTCGTCGATCCGGCGGCGAATAATTTCAAGCGCCTGTTTGACCGTGCGGTCATCGGTGGCCAGTTTTTCCGCCTCAGACAGCTGAACCTGTAGTACGCCGTCTTGCGCGGACACAACGATGTCAGTCTCGCCCACGCTGCTGACCGACACCACCGGGCGTGCCAGTGACCGCAGCACTTCAATCGCGCGGTCCGTGCCCTCGGGTTGCGAGATTTTCACCACCAGACGGTCAGGCTCGGACGGTTGCAACCGTATGGTACCGATCACCGCGCGTTCGGCGCGCAGCGCATTGCGCACTTCGGGCCACATCGCTTGGATGCGTGTCGCATAGACATCGCTGACCTGAACCTCGGCCAAGAGATGCGCACCCCCGCGCAGATCCAATCCAAGGTTCACCAAAGCAGACGGTAAAAACCCCGGCCAATCTGTCGAGACTGCCGCGCCCGTTTGGTCGGCTTGCTCGGCCGCACTAAGCGCTTTGAGCGCATCATTATGGGTTTCAACCCGCGTATAGAATGCGTTTGGCAACGCCAAAAACAAGCCAATCGCGCACGTGGCGACGATCAGAATACGCTTCCATAGATCAATTTGCAGCATTGCGTGCAGCCTTTATCAGAAATCAGGACGCGGCAGGTTCAGTCTTGGTAATGACTTTGGCGATAGTAGATTGCACAACGCGCACTTTCACGCCTTCGCTCAATTCGACCTCGATCTCGTTGTCATCCTTCACTTTAAGGACCTTACCGATCAAGCCGCCTTGGGTGATCACCTGATCGCCACGCCGCAGCGCTTCGACCATTTTCTGATGTTGCTTGGCTTTTTGTTGCTGCGGACGGATCAACAGGAAGTACATGATACCGAAGATAAGGATAAGGGGGATAAATTGTTGAAACGCTTCCATAGTCTGTCCTTTAAATTGCGGGCCGGACGGCCAGCACATTGTTTGCCAATGATCGCCAGGTCTCTGACGAAGTCTGGGGGAACCTAAGCGAGCCACGGGGCGTTTGCAAGGCGTGGGCAGGCGGGAATATCGGATAAACCCGGCTTATCCCCCTGCCAAACCGCCCTTGGAGCCGTCGGGCCTGTCGCACAGCTTGCCAATCAGCGGCCAAATCAGCGGGCCAGCGGCCCAGACAGACAATCGGCCACACAATCGGCCCCTTAATCGGGCACATAATCAGCCA
>DDEJ01000050.1 GCA_002336405.1 Rhodobacteraceae bacterium UBA1957 | reverse complement strand
ACTTGCCACCCTCTGCCTGATGGTCAAATCGCATGCCGAGCACCGACACTTTGCAGAAGCTCACGTATGCCTTGCTAAGATAGCCCGCGCCACTGCACGGCTACCAGCCCGCCACTGTAATCCGGGTGACCCACTCCAAGCCCCGCACGACACGGAGACCGGTTTATACCTTTGGCCCAACCAGCGTCTTGCGACACCAGTCGAAACCCTTCTTGAACCATCCGTCAACTGTCGCAATCAGCACCGCAAAAACCAACACCGATCCAAGCGCCGTTTCATTCACCATTATCCATGTCCAGATATCTTGCCAAAATACAGGTTCCAAATGCCATCCAATCAAAAAATTAACTTTGTTTAATGGCATCACAATAGACGGATGGACGTGAGCGTAAAGTTATTTTTGCGCCACGCCTGTCACTTGCCGAGTAAAATCATCACCGCGCTGTTCAAAATTATCGTATTGATCAAAGCTGGCCGCAGCTGGTGCCAACAGCACCGTATCACCGGGTGCGGCCTCGGCGCGGGCGCGCGCCACCGCCACCGCCATCGTGGTGCACACCTCAGTCTCGCAGGGCAGTTGCATGGCAAACGCCGCCGCCTCGCGGCCAATCACATAGGCCTTGCGCACGCGGCCCAGCGCCGGTTGCACCGCCTCCAACCCGCCGTCTTTCTGCAAGCCACCGCAGATCCAGCGAATGTTGTCAAACGCCTGCAATGCCTTGGTAGCGCTATCGACGTTGGTCGCCTTGCTGTCATTGACATAGCTTACCCCGCCTGTCTTGGCGATCACCTGACTGCGGTGCGGCAGACCGGCAAAACTGGCCAAGCCGGCCTCAATCACCCGAGGCGCCAGCCCCAGCGTGCGGCACACCGCATAGGCCGCACAGGCATTTTGATGGTTATGCGCCCCCGGCAGACCGGACATGGCGCGCAGATCAATCGACGCCACCTGACGCAATTTGCGGTATTCCGCCAAAAAAGCCTTGCGGGCAAACACATGCCAGCCCGGACCAGTCAGCTTACCCGTCACCGAGATGTCAATCACCCGATCATCGCCGCGCCCCTCGGACAGTTGATTGGCCAACATCTGCCCCTCAGGCTCGTCAACGCCAATAATGGCACGGTCGGGACCACCTTCGGCAAACAGGCGCCGCTTGGCGGCAAAATACCCCCCAAGACCGCCGTGACGATCAAGATGATCGGGGCTGAAGTTGGTAAACACCGCAATATCAGGGGTCAGCGCCCGCGCCAGTTCGGTTTGATAACTCGACAGCTCCAACACCACCACATCGCCATCGCACGCGGGATCAATATCCAGAACGCCCCGCCCGATATTCCCAGCCAGTTGAGCCGACCTGCCGGCCGTGCTCAGAAGGTGGTGGATCAATGCAGAGGTCGTGGATTTACCGTTCGAACCAGTGATCGCCACGACCTTGGGTTGCTGATCGAAGCTGTCCCACTGCGGCGTTGCAAAAGAGCGAAAGAACAGCCCGATATCATTGTCGATGCGCACCCCAGCCCGCCAGGCAGCGGCCACCACCGGATTGGCGGTAGGATAGAGATGTGGGATACCGGGGCTGACGATCAGGGCTTCAACATCGCCGAACGCCTCTGCTGCAGTCAATTGCGCTATGACAAACCCCATCTCCTGCGCAGCCTCACGGGCGGTGGCATTATCATCCCAGCACAGAACCTCGGCGCCGCCAGCGCGCAGCGCATGCGCCGTGGCCAGCCCCGAGCGGCCCAATCCCAAAACTGCCACTTTGGCCCCGTGATATCCCAGTACTGGTATCATCGCCGCCCCTATCTCACTTTCAAAGTTGCCAGCCCAACAAGGGCCAAGATCAACGCGATAATCCAAAAGCGGATCACAATGGTCGGCTCCGCCCAGCCCTTTTTCTCATAATGGTGATGGATGGGCGCCATCAGGAAAACCCTTGTGCCAGTCGCCTTGAAATACAACACTTGGATAATGACACTCAGCGCCTCGATTACAAACAAGCCCCCAACGATGGCCCAGACAATTTCATGTTTGGTCGCCACCGCGATGGCCCCCAATGCGCCGCCCAGCGCCAGCGACCCGGTATCGCCCATAAACACCGCCGCGGGCGGGGCGTTATACCACAAAAAACCCAAACCGCCGCCGATTAACGCCGAGCAGAATATCAAAATCTCGCCAGTTCCCGGAACATAATGCACCTCAAGGTACTGGGTGAAATCGACCCGACCAACTGCATAGGCGATCACCCCCAAGGTCCCGGCAGCTATCATCACCGGCATAATCGCAAGCCCGTCCAACCCATCTGTCAGGTTGACCGCATTGGCCGAGCCAACGATGACGATCATGGTAAAGGGCACAAACAGCACACCAAGGTTCAAAAGCGTGTCTTTGAACACCGGCAGCGCCAGTTGATTTTGCAACGCATCTGGATGATAGGCCGCCGCCCAAAACGCAGCAATACCCGCTATGACCAAACCCAAAAGCAGCCGTATTTTACCCGGAACGCCGGCGGAGTTTTGCTTGGCAACCTTAGCATAATCATCGGCAAAACCGATCAATCCAAAAGACAGCATCACGAACAAAATCATCCAGATATAAGCGTTGTCAAGCCGCGTCCAAAGCAAGGTCGAAGTCAGCAATGCCCCCACAATCAGCAATCCGCCCATCGTCGGGGTGCCAGCTTTGGCGTAATGGCTTTCCGGCCCGTCTGAGCGGATCGGCTGACCTTTGCCCTGCGAACGGCGCAATACGTTTATCAAGGGGCGACCAAACAAAAACCCAAAAATCAGCGCTGTCATGAACGCCCCACCGGCCCGAAATGTAATATAGCGGAACAGATTGTAAAAATCTCCGCCATCTGACAGTTCCGTTAGCCAATAGAGCATATGCCTAGTCCTCACCCGTGTCTGATGTGCGCGCATGGCGTAAATTTGTAAGGGCGTCAACCACCCGGCCCATCGTCATGCTGAGCGACCCTTTAATCAACACCACGTCACCAGCACGCACATCGGCCATGATGCCCTCAACCATCTCGGCACTGGTCGCAGCCCAGCGACCACGTCTGTCAATCGGCAGCGCGTCAAACAGATGGCGCATCAACGGGCCGACAGCATGAATTTTAGCAATTCCTTCAATGTTGGGATCGAGTGCAATCGCCGCATGCATATCTGCGCCTTGCGGCCCCAGCTCTTGCATATCACCAAGATAGGCAATACGCCGCCCGCAACCGGGTGCGGTTGCAATTTGGGACAGCACCGCCAGCGCGGCACGCAGCGATGTTGGGTTGGCATTATAGGCCTCATCAATCACCTCAACGGTGCTGTCAGGGTGCGCCACATCGAGCATCACCCTCTGGCGGACCCCGCGACCAACCACTGGCAACCAACCAGCAAGACCCGCGGTAATAGTCTCATAGCGCAGGCCAAGATGCTGGCAGGTTGCAATAACAGCCAGAGCATTTTCCGCAAAATGACGCCCGAGTGCTGCCAGTTCAAATGTCAGCCGCCGGCTCTGGTGCTCAAAGGTTGCAAGGGTTCTCTCCTTTGCAAACCGCACATCCCGCAACCGGTAAACCGCCTCGGCAGAAGACCCAAAAGTTAGCGTCTGTTGCGCATGGTGCTGTGCGGCGGCGATCAAAACCGGCGAGGTCGACAAATCGGCTTGGATCACCGCAACGCCACCACGCGTCAAGCCTTGGAAAACCGCCGCCTTCTCGCGGGCAATGCCTTCTATATCGTTAAAAGCTTCCAGATGTGCGGCAGCAACCGTCGTTATAATTGCAATATTGGGTCGGACCATACGCGCCAGAGGTGCTATTTCTCCAGGATGGTTCATACCGATTTCGAAAACCGCAAATTCTGTGTCCGCCGGCATGCGGGCCAAGGTCAGCGGCACACCCCAATGATTGTTATAGCTGGCCACCGAAGCATGGGTGCACCCCTGGCCGGCCAGAACTTCGCGCAACATCTCTTTGGTCGAGGTTTTTCCAACTGAACCGGTGACCGCCACAACCTGTGCCTGGCTGCGGTCGCGGGCGGCGCAGCCTAGGTCCTCGAGCGCCGCCTGAACGTCGGGAACCATAAGCAGGGGGGCATCTGCAGCAACACCTTTTGGCCGCCGCGACACCACGGCGGCGGCGGCGCCATTCTCCAATGCCTGTGCGACAAAATCATGACCGTCCCGCGCCGCCTGCAGAGCAACAAACAAATCCCCCCGCTGTAGGCTGCGACTGTCAATAGAGACGCCATCCGCAAACCAGTCGCCTTGCGTGCTGCCACCGGTGGCGGCAACCGCCTGTGCTGCGGTCCATAAACTCATGCCAACCGCCCCTCAAGCGCTGCGACTGCGATACTGGCCTGCTCTGCGTCGTCGAACGGAAACACAATATCACCCACAGTTTGCGTCGTCTCATGGCCCTTGCCTGCAATCAACAGCGCGTCGCCTGCGTCCAGCGTATCGGCGCCGCGCAAAATGGCTGTTGCGCGGTCAGGCACCTCAAGCGCATCTGCAGCCCCGCTTAGCACCATTGCGCGGATGGAGGCGGGATCTTCACCACGCGGATTGTCGTCGGTCACGATCACCAAATCAGCATGCTCGGCCGCCGCCTGCCCCATCAGCGGCCGCTTGCTGCGGTCGCGATCTCCGCCTGCGCCAATAATTGCCACCAAACGCCCCATCACATGCGGCCGCAGGGCTTTTAGCGCCGTTGATATCGCATCCGGCGTATGGGCGAAATCGACAAAAATCGACGCGCCATTATCGCGCTGTGCGACCAGCTCCATACGACCGCGCACCGTGGACACCCCCGCAAGGGCATCAAAGACCTCACCCGGCTCTGCGCCACAGGCGATCACCAATGCGGCGGCCAACAGCACGTTATCGGCCTGAAATCCGCCAATCAGGGGAAGCTCTAGTTGATGCGAGCGCTGCTGCCAGCGAAATCGCACGACCTGACCGGCAGCATCAAAGCGCTGCGCCATTAATTGCAGATCAGCCTCATCACCGCGTCCGACACCGATCACCCGCAAACCGCGCGCTTTGGCAATCGCTCGCAATTCAACGCTTTTAACATCGTTAAGATTTAGGACCGCACATCCTTGGTCGCTGAGAACCCGATCAAAAAGTCCAGATTTTGCGGTAAAATAATCGGCAAAACTCGCGTGATAATCCAGATGATCTTGGGTGAAATTGGTAAAGCCCGCCGCCTTTAAATACGTCCCATCCAGCCGGCGCTGCTGCAGCCCGTGGCTCGAGGCCTCCAACGCCGCATGGGTCACCCCCTCCGCCTGCGCCCGCGACAGAGTATCGTGCAGGGTGATCGGTTCTGGGGTGGTATGACTGAGCGGGGCCTGCCAGGCACCCAGCACCCCATTGGTGCCAAGATTGATTGCGCTAAGCCCCATCTCTGTCCAGATTTGGCGCACAAAACTCGCCACTGAGGTTTTGCCGTTTGTCCCGGTCACCGCCACCATAGTGTCGGGTTGCCCCCCAAACCACAGCGCCGCCGCCGCTGCCAGTGCCTGCCGGGGGTCTTCACTGATCCAAACGCATATTCCTTGAACCTCAAGCGCGCGCCCGGCACGCCGTACACCTGCGGCGTCCGTCAAGATACTGGTGGCACCAAGTTCAAGCGCCGCTGCGATATAGTCGGCACCGTGCACCTGCAGCCCCGGCAGCGCCGCAAAAAGATAGCCAGGGCGCACCTCGCGGCTGTCAACGGCAAGCCCGGCCACCGGTATGTTTCGCGCCGCACCCACCAGACACCCAAGGTCAGAAACAGTCTTTACGGCATTTTTCATCTGATCACTTCCCTATGCCTGCGCCGCGGCGTCTGCCCACGCAATCCACCAAGTTGGTGCTAGTTGGCCGTCAATTCGACATTGGTCAAGACTTGGGGCTCAAAATGTGGCCGCATTCCAAGCAGTGGTGCCACCCGGCCAATAATTTCTGCAGCAACCGGCACGGCGGTCAACGACGCCGTCCGGCGCGGTTTTAGACCCACCGTCTCAACGGCTTCGTCCATTGCTACCACAAGAACATATTGTGGATCATGGGCCGGAAACACCGAGGCGAACGAGGCCAAAACCCGCTCTTTGTCATAACCACCGCCATTTTTCTTTAACTTTTCCGACGTGCCGGTTTTTCCAGCAACTGCATAGCCGGGCACGTCACCATATCGCTTTGCAGTGCCTTGAGTAACCACTTTGCGCAGCATCACAACCGAGGCTTTGGCAGCACTTTCAGAAATAATACGGGGTCCTAAGGTCGGCTGTTCTTTACGGATCAGCGTCGGGTTGACCTGATACCCACCATTGGCCAATGCCGCATATCCCGCAGCCAGATGCAGCGGACTGGTAGACAGGCCGTGGCCATACGAAATTGTCATCGCACTAAGTTCAGTCCATTTTCGCGGCAACAGCGGCTTGCCACCAGAGGCTTCAATCATTTCCAGCGAAGTTTT
This sequence comes from Rhodobacteraceae bacterium UBA1957, assembly GCA_002336405.1. Taxonomy (GTDB): domain Bacteria; phylum Pseudomonadota; class Alphaproteobacteria; order Rhodobacterales; family Rhodobacteraceae; genus CPC320. The sequence continues at coordinate 13,414 of DDEJ01000050.1, read as the reverse complement.
TTCAAACATACCGAAGTCGCGCAAAAATTGTTGTTGACGGTCTACGCCAATCATTTGTGCAATCCGCGCGGTGCCTATGTTGGACGATTCCACTATAATATCCGAAACCGAAAGTTCTTTGCCCAAATAGTGGCTGTCTCTAATGCGAAAACGGCCAAACCTTATCGGCCCGCGAATGTCGAGCATAGTGTCTGGATTGACCAAACCCAATTCCATCGCTTGCGCAACTGCAAATATTTTAAACGTCGATCCCAGTTCGTAAACGCCCTGCACTGCGCGGTTGAAAACGGGGTTATCAGAATCCTTACCACTGCCGACGGGTCGGTGATTTGGATCAAAGTCGGGCAGAGACGCCAGCGCGATCACCTCGCCGGTATGCACATCCATCAAAACCGCCGCTGCGCCTTTGGCATTCATCACCTTCATGCCACCTGCCAACAAACGTTCAACCTCGGCCTGCACGCTCAGATCCAGTGACAGTTGCAGCGGCGCATCATAATTGGCCACGTCGCGCAAATAATCGTCGAATGTGCGCTCGACACCGGCAGCACCGAGAACTTCGGCAGCGTGCACGCCCTCGCGACCAAACCGCGCTCCGCCCAAGACGTGCGCCGCCAAGCGGCCATTGGGATACAAGCGCATCTCCCGCGGACCAAGCAAAAGTCCCGGATCCCCAATATCATAGACCGCCTGCTTCTGTTCAGGGCTGACTTTTTTCTTCACCCAAACAAACTTGCGAACGCCAGAAAAATCGCGCAATAACCGCGTTTCATCCAGATCAGGAAAAATCTTCAACAGTTGCTTCACAGCATTTTTGGGGTCAATTAATTCCTGCGGCCGTGCATAGAGAGAGGCCGTTTCCATGTTGGTCGCCAGGATGCGACCTTGACGGTCGACAATGTCTGCGCGCTGGGCGTGGATCGCTCCACCAAAAGAATGCACTTTTGGTTCACTTGGCTCCGAAGCCGCCAAAAAAGCCATGCGACCGCTGATCGATAAAAATCCGAGAAAAAACAACATTCCGAGAACCAGTAATCTGCCTTCGGCCCGCACACGAGACTCATCCTGCATATCCTCGTGCCGTTGGCGAATATTAGCGCGCTCGATATCATCGGGGTTCTTGCCCGTTTTGCGGGCTTTCAGAATTGTTGCAAGCGGGCGTAAGGGAATGCGGATCATTCGATCCCCCCTGATGCAGAAGCTGCGACCGGTTGCACCAAATCACGTTCTTCGGGGCGTGGATAGGCCACCTGGTCGGCCCGGCCAAAGTGAGAGGATGCCAGCGGAAACAGATGCAACCGGTCAAAATTTAAAGCGGTCAAATCCCGCAACCGCTTGGGGCGGTTTAAATAGGCCCATTCGGCACGCAAAACCCGCAGTTTGGCCCGTGACTGGCCAATTTCGGTCTGAAGCTGTTCAGTTTTAGTCAACATGCGCTGGGTCAAAAAATTCTCATGATAAGCCCAGAATGCCAGTCCGATCAGACCCAGAGCGGTTACAATATAAAATAGGGAACGCATCAGCTATTTGCTCCGATCTGGGGCATTCCGAGGGATCGGGCGGATGGTCGGTCGCCGGGCGCTGTCGCTGTGCGGCGGGCAATGCGCAACAATGCTGATCTGGCGCGCGGGTTTTGTGCCACCTCTTCAGGGTCAGCGGCGATCGCCTTGCGCGTCAACAACTGAAACTGCGGTTCGGGTTGGATAATTTCCGGTGCATATCGACTGCCCGAGCCAAGCTTGCCAGCCCGTGACTGGATAAACCGTTTGACCATACGGTCCTCGATCGAATGAAAACTGACCACAGCCAGAATTCCACCCGGCTTCAGGGCCCGTTCGGCGGCGAGCAAACCTGCAAATAATTCGCCATATTCATCATTAACAGCAATGCGCAGGGCCTGAAAACTGCGGGTGGCAGAATGCGACTGCCCGGGCTTTGGGCGTGGCAGACAGCTTTGGACGATATCGGCCAATTGCAGCGTTCGGGTGATAGGGACCAGCAAGCGCGCGGCAACAATCGCTTTGGCAATGCGGCGACTGGCACGCTCTTCTCCGTAATAAAACAAGATATCCGCTAGCTCTGTTTGACTTGACGTGTTGACAATATCCTCAGCCGAGGGGCCTGATTGGCTCATCCGCATATCCAGCGGACCATCCTGCATAAACGAAAAGCCGCGCTCGGCGGCATCGATTTGCATCGATGACATGCCCAAATCCAAAACTACACCATCCAAATCATTGGCAAAGGTATCCATTTGGGAAAACACCGCTTCAACCAGTGTGAGGCGGCCCTGATACCGCGCGCTCCAATCACGGGCCATTTCAAAGGTTAGAGGGTCGCGGTCGATCGCGGTCACATGATCCGCCCCGGCATCAAGTAGGCCCCGGCTGTAACCACCTGCCCCGAATGTACCATCGAGCCAGCGTCCGCAAAGCGGCGAAACAGCCTCTAAAAGTGGCACAAGCAAGACAGGAATATGAGAGTTGCGGTGACCGTCCAGGGCGATGTCAACCATCGGTCAATCCCCTTTCACACCATCCAGAAAAACCAACGGATCCACTTCGGGTGGCAACTCGTTCAGCCACTCTTCTGTGCGGGCCAGTTCCTCGACCTCATAGGTTTCGGGCTTCCAAATCTGAAACGTATCCCCCGCGCCGATGAAAAATGCCTCTGCGTCCAGATCGATCTTACGACGCAGCTTTGCCGGCAAGACCAATCGCCCTGTCTCGTCGACAGTGGTGGGAAAACTCTGACCGTGAAATAAGGTTTGCAGCATCCGCCGCTCCATCGAGCCGCGCGGCAACGCATCAATTTTGTCATCGACCTCATTGATCGCCGCCAGCGTGTAGCACTCTAGAAAGTGGCGGCGGTGGTCGCCGTAAACAATGACCAATTCAGGATTGAGCCCGTCAGTCCAGTTTTCATCGGCTGATTCAAGAACACGACGAAACGAAGCTGGGACAGAAACTCTGCCCTTACTGTCCACCTTGTGGTGTCCTTCGCCTCTAAACCTGCGCGCCACGTTACTTGGGCCTCTGCCACCCCCACGATGATAGTGTAGGTCTGAACAAAACAACGGATTGAGCGGCCTTCACTGCTCAATCCGTAGTTATCGTTCCGAAATACGGATTGCCCAACTGCGTGCCATCTGGGGGATGTCTGCTCGCACACGCGTCGGATCTTGTCGTTGATGAAGCTGGAACCTGTATGAAACCTGTCTTAGTTTTTTCGGGGTCTTAAGCTGCCCCACGCTTTCCGTCTTCATCTTTACCCTGCAAGGGATGCCATGGGAATTTATGGAAATCAATTGTTTTTTTAATAAACCTTTCACTAGAGAAATTTAATTTCTTCTTAAATTACAAAAAATACATAGTGATACAAGATATTTACACAATATATATTAATAAAAAAGAAATCACTACTAAATGTAGACATTCATCAAGAAATATAACCTCTCCCATGAATTCCCACTTAAATGTAAAACATATAAAAATACGTCCTCTCATTACGCAAAATACCCGCCTAATTTAACCTTTCAATGCCAATCAGGCAGCTTTATTCGGTGATTCGGCCTGAACCAGACCCCCTAAAGCTGTGCCACACGCATCAAACAAGCCCTCGCCCATGAAATGCCACAAAGACAAAGACGCGCTTACCAAACCCTACAAACCGGCGGCCAAAGGCCATAATGGTGCACACTCCGCAACAAATCGATGGCGCCCAGCCCAGCCAAGTCGCATGCGTTTTCTGCATAGCGGCATTTCCTTTTCATCCATTGTGCAACCGCAGCATCGACACTAACTCTCCTGCATGAGCGACGACACCAAGCGCGCCGAAATATGAGTGTTAGTCAAAAAAGGATCAGCAAATGGCTTTTGTAACAGAAGTAAGTTTAAGAAACATCACCCTCACAGACCGCGCAATCGCACTGTGGGGCACAATTAAAGACAATTTCGTAAAACGCAGAGCTTACCGTCGCACTGTAAATGAGCTGTGCGCCCTGAGCTCGGCAGAGCTGAACGACCTCGGCCTGAACAGGTCAATGATCCGTCGGATCGCCTACGAAACAACCTACGGCGTTTGAATTGCGCCTTTAGGGGTGTTTGAAGGAATGTAACGATTGTGAAAATGACGGCGCAAACCGGTGCCACACAGTCAACATGTTACCAATCAGATAAAGCCGGAAGACGCTGCTCCCGGATAGTTTCCGCAACACAGCGGCAGCACCTGGCTCCTGCCATGTGTTGCCGTTCGAGTTTGCAACTTGAATACTTCAAACTGGCGCTGCATTCTAACCGACCTCCCTCGCGACCACGCCCATTTCAAGACAATGTTGCGTATCCGAGTTTACGCATCACGCTAGGCTTTGTCACCGACAGCATAGCCTGCTCGCAGTTATAGGGTCAAAACGGGACATCATCGGGGTTCGACAAAAATCGCGCAACAACGTTTTTGACACCGGCTTTGTCAAACGCAATCTCCAGCTTGTCACCTTCAATCGCCTCCACCAAGCCATATCCAAATTTTTGATGAAACACTCGGTCGCCTACACTGTGGTTCGACACCGCTTTGAGATCGATGACCGAGCTGCGGCTTTCGCGGGGTTGCGACAGTCCTCGCTCACCTGCGCGGGATTGCAGCCGCTTCCAGCCTGGCGAATTATAGACGTTGGCCTCGGCCGCGCGCGCCTCAACCCGCGACGAGGATTCGGTCATCCCAGCTGCCCCAAAGCCACCACCATAGAGCCCCGGAGGCGTCAACACATCAACATGCGCCTCTGGCAACTCGTCGATAAACCGCGATGGCAGTGCGGATTGCCATTGACCATACACCCGGCGGTTGGCCGCGAAAGATACGGTGCACAGCACCTCTGCACGAGTGATACCGACATAGGCAAGGCGTCGCTCTTCCTCGAGACCCTTGACGCCAGTTTCATCCATTGACCGCTGGGATGGAAACAGCCCGTCTTCCCAACCGGGCAAAAACACCGCTGGAAACTCCAATCCTTTGGCCGCATGCAGGGTCATAATCGACACTTTGGCACCGGCTTCTTCGGTCTCATTATCCATGATCAGGCTGACATGTTCCAAAAAGCCTTGCAGGTTTTCAAACTGCTCCAGCGCTTTCACAAGCTCTTTCAGGTTTTCCAACCGACCCGGCCCCTCAGGGGTCTTGTCGTTTTGCCACATCGTGGTGTAGCCAGACTCGTCAAGGATAATTTCAGCCAGTTCCTGATGACCCATCTTGCCGTCGCGGGCCAATTGGCCCCACCGGTCGGCACCAGCGATCAAAGAACTTAGCGCAACAGCGCCTTTGCCCCCCAAACCTTTTTCGGCCAGCAACAGCCGCGCGCCCTCAAGCAAAGACACCCCGTTGGAGCGGGCCGTCATCTGAATTTTCTGCTGTGCTTTATCCCCAAGCCCACGTTTCGGCGTATTGACAATGCGCTCAAACGCCAGATCGTCATCCGGGCTGGTCACAAGGCGGAAATACCCCATGGCATCACGGATTTCCATACGCTCATAAAACCGCGGGCCACCGATCACCCGATACGGCAGGCCGATGGTCAGGAACCGGTCTTCAAACGCCCGCATCTGATGCGAGGCCCGCACCAGAATTGCGACATCGTCAAGCGAAAACCCCTGCAGGCCACGGGTGCCCTGTTGCAGCGCCTCAACCTCATCGCCGATCCAGCGCGCCTCTTCCTCACCATCCCAGTGACCAATCAACCGCAGCTTTTCGCCATCGTCTTCCGCAGTCCATAACTCTTTGCCCAAGCGGCCTTTATTGGCCGCAATCACCCCGCTAGCCGCCGCCAGAATATGCGGTGTCGAGCGATAGTTCTGCTCAAGGCGCACCACTTTGGACCCGGGGAAATCGGTCTCAAACCGCAGAATATTGCCCACTTCGGCGCCGCGCCACCCGTATATCGACTGGTCGTCATCCCCAACACAGCAGATGTTCTTATGCCCCCCCGCCAACAGCCGCAACCACAGGTATTGTGCCACATTTGTATCTTGATATTCGTCCACCAGGATATAGCGGAACCAGCGCTGATATTGCGCCAGAACGTCCGGGTGGGTCTGAAAGATTGTCACCACATGCAGCAGAAGATCTCCAAAATCCACCGCGTTGAGATCTTTCAAGCGCTGCTGGTACTGGGCATAAAGCTCGACCCCCATTGAATTGAACGCCGCGGCCTCCGAGACCGGCACTGCAGAGGCGATCCAGGCACGGTTTTTCCACTGATCAATAATCCCCAGCAGCTGCCGCGCAGGCCAGCGTTTATCGTCAATCTGGGCTGCAATCAAAAGCTGTTTCAACAACCTAATCTGGTCATCGGTGTCGAGGATGGTAAAGTTTGACTTCAGCCCAACCAGTTCGGCGTGACGTCGTAACAGCTTGACCCCAACCGAATGAAAGGTGCCCATCCACGGCATGCCTTCGACGGTTTGCCCCAAAAGCTTTGCCACCCGCTTTTTCATCTCGCGGGCAGCCTTATTGGTAAAGGTCACTGAAAGTATCTCGTTGGGCCGGGCTTTGCCCATATTCAACAGATGCGCAATCCGTGTTGTCAGCGCCTTGGTTTTGCCGGTCCCTGCACCGGCCAGCATCAAAACTGGACCATCCAGAGTTTCAACTGCCTGGCGTTGTGCCGGGTTCAATTCATCAAGATAGCCCGTTGGTCGGGCCGCCATTGCGCGCGCCGACAGCGAAGCGCCTTCAAAGGCGTCAGTGTCATCAAAACTGTTCATAGAGATCAACCTAGCGCGATTTCTTTCCGAGGGAAAGCCACGTTCACACTATGTTCTTATTGTTTAACTGGACAAACCATCGCAAGCATTTATCCATAGCGCCATGAAATTGGATCAAAAATACCCAGCTCTGTCCGACCTGCGGACCGCCGCCGAGAAGCGCATCCCAAAATTTGTTTGGGAATACCTCACCAGTGCCACCGGCAGTGAGGCCACGCCCGCACGCAATCGCCGACAAATGGATAAGGTTTTGCTCATGCCTTCGATCCTGCACGGCGAGTTTGAGCCAGATACCAGCGCCACATTGCTAGGCGAGCATCATCCCTTACCGTTCGGGGTTGCACCTGTGGGAATGTCAGGTCTGATCTGGCCCGATGCGGAACGCAAGCTTGCAACCGCCGCAACCGCCGCAGGCTTGCCCTATACTTTGTCGACTGTGGCCTGTCAGACCCCCGAAACCGTCGGACCACATGTCGACGGCAAGGGCTGGTTCCAGCTCTATGCCCCCCGCGCCATCGACATCCGCAAAGACACGCTGATGCGCGCCCGAGATGCAGGTTTTCGCACGCTGGTGCTGACTTTAGATGTGCCAGTAGCCAGCCGCCGCGAAAGACAGACCCGCAGCGGGCTGACCCATCCACCTGCGCTGACGCCCCGCCTGCTGGCGCAGATCGCCATGCGCCCGTCTTGGGCACTTGGCATGGCACGCGCCGGACGCCCGGGGATGCCATTGATTGCCAGCTACACCCAAGCCAAGATCGGTCTGCCCACCACTGCGCATATCGGGTATCTGATCCGCACCGCGCCAGATTGGGACTATTTACATTGGATTCGAGACGCTTGGGACGGCCCGCTTTTGGTCAAGGGCGTCTTGCAGGTTGAAGATGTGGCAGACCTGCAAGCCGCAGGTGTCGATGGGCTGTGGCTATCAAACCATGCCGGGCGCCAATTTGATGCCGCACCCGCGGTGATTGACGTACTGCCAGCAATCCGGCAGGCCACCGCGCTGCCACTGATTTTTGACGGGGGCGTCAGCGGCGGACTTGATATACTGCGCGCGCGCGCACTTGGGGCGGACTTTGTTATGCTCGGTGCGGCCTGGCATTTCGCGCTGGCCGCGCTTGGCACGCCGGGTCCGGCACATTTGATCGATATGCTGCGTAAAGACCTGCACGCAAATATGGGTCAACTGGGCATTCACACGCTAGCCGACGCAAAACACCGGTTGATTCAGGGCTAAAAACACTTTCAACCAAATATATTTATCCCCCTTATTATCGCATTTATCAGTAGTTTCATCGGCTTTAATAGTGATTTTGTGCTGTTTATGAACAAAACCCGCTCTTGCGCTGCATTGCAGCACGACTATAGTACAGCTGGAAAATGTTCGATTAAACCCTAAAAGTTAGAGGCCAGTCATGTCTGATTTCAGCAAAATTCTCGTCGCAAACCGCGGTGAAATTGCCATCCGAATTATGCGCGCAGCCAATGAAATGGGCAAAAAAACCGTCGCTGTGTTTGCCGAGGAAGACAAGCTTGGTCTGCACCGGTTTAAAGCCGATGAGGCCTATCGGATCGGTCACGGCCTCGGCCCGGTTGCCGCCTATCTCAGCATTGACGAAATCATTCGGGTGGCCAAACAATCGGGGGCGGATGCGATCCACCCAGGTTATGGCCTGCTTTCGGAAAACCCCGACTTTGTCGATGCTTGCGATGCCGCGGGCATCCGCTTTATCGGACCGAAAGCCGCCACCATGCGCGCGCTCGGAGACAAGGCGTCAGCGCGCAAAGTGGCGGTTGCAGCGGGCGTTCCCGTCATTCCGGCCACCGAAGTTCTGGGCGATGATATCGCCGCTATCAAACGCGAAGCCGCTGCCGTGGGCTATCCGCTCATGCTCAAAGCCAGTTGGGGGGGCGGTGGGCGCGGGATGCGGCCCATCAATGGCGAGGACGAGCTTGAGGAAAAGGTTCTCGAAGGCCGCCGCGAGGCCGAGGCAGCCTTTGGCAATGGCGAGGGCTATCTTGAAAAGATGATTCTGCGTGCGCGCCATGTCGAAGTGCAGATCTTGGGCGACACCCATGGCGATATCTATCATTTGTATGAACGGGACTGTTCTGTGCAACGCCGCAATCAAAAAGTGGTTGAGCGCGCCCCTGCCCCGTATTTAAGCGCAGCGCAGCGCAGCGAGATCTGTGATTTGGGGCGCAAAGTTTGTGCCCATGTCGGCTATGAGTGCGCCGGCACCGTCGAGTTTTTAATGGATATGGACAGCGGCAAGTTTTATTTTATCGAAGTCAACCCTCGGGTGCAGGTTGAACATACGGTCACCGAAGAGGTTACCGGCATCGACATTGTGCAAGCACAGATTATGATTGCCGAAGGTAAAACCCTGTCTGAGGCCACAGGCAAAGACCGTCAGGAAGATATCCAACTGACCGGCCATGCGCTCCAGACCCGCATCACAACCGAAGATCCGCAAAATAACTTTATCCCGGATTATGGCCGCATCACCGCCTATCGCGCCGCCACAGGAATGGGCATTCGCCTCGATGGTGGCACGGCCTATTCAGGCGGTGTGATCACGCGCTATTACGACTCTTTATTGGTAAAAGTGACCGCCTCGGCACAGACCCCAGAAAAAGCAATCGCAAGGATGGATCGTGCGCTGCGCGAGTTCCGTATCCGTGGCGTGTCGACCAATATCGCCTTTGTCGAAAACCTACTCAAACATCCAGTATTTTTATCGAACAAATATACTACGAGATTTATCGATGACACGCCCGACTTATTCCACTTTGCCAAACGCCGCGACCGCGGCACCAAAGTCCTTACATATATCGCCGATATAACCGTCAATGGCCATCTTGAAACGGCTGGTCGCAGCATGCCAGACCATGATGTCAGCCCGGCCCGCGTTCCACAAATTCGCGCAGATCCGACATCTGGCACCAAGACCCTTCTGGATCGCGAAGGTCCACAGGCACTTGCCGATTGGATGGCCGCACAGCCGCAGTTGCTGATCACCGACACCACGATGCGCGATGGTCACCAGTCGCTGTTGGCAACCCGAATGCGGTCTATCGATATGATCACCGCCGCCCCCAGCTATGCCGCCAATCTGCCGCAGTTGTTCAGCGTCGAGTGCTGGGGCGGTGCTACCTTTGATGTGGCCTATCGGTTTTTACAAGAATGTCCGTGGCAAAGGCTGCGAGATCTGCGGCGCGCGATGCCCAACTTAATGACACAAATGCTGCTCCGCGGATCCAATGGTGTCGGCTATACCAATTATCCTGACAATGTTGTGCAGTCTTTTGTTGCTCAGGCGGCCAAGACCGGGATCGATGTTTTCCGCGTGTTTGACAGCTTAAACTGGGTTGAAAACATGCGCGTGGCGATGGATGCTGTGCGCACCGCCGATAAGGTCTGCGAGGGATCAATCTGTTATACCGGTGATTTATTTAATCCAGATAGATCTAAATACGATCTGAAATATTACGTTAAAATGGGGCAGGAACTCAAGCAGGCTGGTGCGCATATTCTGGGCCTGAAAGACATGGCAGGACTGTTGAAGCCAGCGCAGGCCCGGGTGCTGGTTAAAGCCTTAAAGCAAGAGGTGGGTCTACCCATCCATTTCCACACCCATGATACATCCGGTGGCGCCATAGCAACGGTACTGGCCGCCGCAGAAGCCGGTGTCGACGCGGTTGATGCCGCAATGGATGCATTTTCAGGCAACACCAGCCAGCCGACACTTGGCACAATTGTCGAGTCGCTGCGCTATAATGACCGCGACACCGGGCTTGATATTGGTGCAATCCGCGAGATAAGCACCTATTGGGAAGCAGTGCGCGGCCAATATGCCGCCTTCGAAAGTGGCTTGCAAGCCCCAGATTCCGAGATATATCTGCACGAAATGCCAGGTGGACAATTCACTAATCTCAAGGCGCAAGCGCGGTCACTCGGGCTTGACGACCGCTGGCATGAGGTGGCGCAGACCTATGCCGATGTGAACCATATGTTCGGGGATATTGTAAAAGTCACCCCCTCGTCGAAAGTGGTCGGCGACATGGCCTTGATGATGGTCTCGCAAGGGCTGACACGGGGTCAAGTGGAAGACCCGGCTGTGGATGTGTCCTTTCCAGACTCGGTGATTGAGATGATGCAGGGGAAATTGGGCCAACCCACCGGCGGCTTCCCGCCCGCGATGATCAACAAAGCGCTGAAAGGCGCCGCACCAAACCTTGAGCGTCCAGGCAAAAATCTGACACCGATCGATCTGGAGGCCGCGCGCAAAGAGGCCAGTGCCGCGATTGACGGCAAACAGATCGATGATGAGGATCTCAACAGTTATCTGATGTACCCAAAGGTGTTTCTTGATTACATGCAGCGCCACGAAAGCTATGGACCGGTGCGCGCCCTGCCAACGCGGACCTTTTTCTATGGCATGACCCCGGGCCAAGAGATCACCACCGAAATCGATCCCGGTAAAACCTTGGAAATTCGACTTCAGGCCATAGGCGAAACCAATGCCGACGGTCAGGTCAAAGTGTTTTTTGAATTGAACGGACAACCCCGGGTCATTCGCGTGCCCAACCGCCTGATTGCGTCCGAAACGCTCAACCGAGCCAAAGCCGAACAGGGAAATCCATTGCACGTCGGCGCACCGATGCCCGGCGTGGTGGCGAGCGTCGCAGTCACGGCAGAGCAAGAGGTCAAAAAAGGCGACCTGTTGCTAACCATTGAGGCCATGAAAATGGAGACCGGGATCCATGCAGAGCGCGATTGCCAGATCGCGGCCTTACATGTGCAGCCTGGAGCCCAAATCGACGCTAAAGATCTGCTTATCGAGTTTAAGGTTTAGCGCCCCTTGCAAAGTTGGGCCCCGACGATAACTGCTTGATGGGCGATCTGTGCCAGATTGCCTGCGAAACTTTGTCCATCGTGGTTAATGGGTCGCCTTAAAAACTTGTCTGCGCTGTAACGGCGTCACCGGCGCCCTGTCGACGGTGGCGCATCAATGCCTAACCTCTATCCTTTTTAAACCCCTTGCCAATCTTGCCCACCAGACAACGCGGCACGACCGGAAATTTCTGGGTCAGAAAATAGGCATAAACCCCGTTGGGATAGTCCGGTGTGGTCACCTCAACACCGTTACAAGCATCCAAATCTCCGGCCCCGCGCACATACTCATAGTCATTGATAAAGCTGCCGTCATGAGGGCCTGACGGCTTTCGGCCACCGGGCCTGTTGCCAGGCTTAAGGCGGTAAGAACTGCGCATGCGCTTGACCTTGCCATCGACCTTAGCTGTCATCGCAAAAATCGGAAACCCGTCTGCAGCATAGCCGATCAACGGCGAAGCTTTTTCCGCCTGCCACCCCAGTTCTTGCATCAAACCGACCGGAAGGCCATGATAATGATAGGCCCCAGAGGGTTGCACATGGGCGTAGTTGGCATCCAAACCCAAAGGGAGTGCACCACCAAGCGCATTGTATTGCCAACCCTTGCGATTACCCAAGTAGTATTCCGCCGCCATCGGATCTAACGGGATGCCATTCACCGCGACACCCATCAACATATCCATCCCCAAATTTTTGGTTCTAAAAGCCTTGCGCGGGATATAGGCCACTGAAAACTCATGAGACTGGGGTTTTATTTTATGGGGGTTGCCCGCATTTGGAAATGCCCCGACCCGGTGGGTCGGAATGCCATTAGAGGTAATCATCCGGTAGCGACCAGAGAACTTAATCACCGCGCGGCCCTTGGCCAACATTTTCGTAGCCGGCTCCAAAGCCAGCGACCCCGCCTCGGTGACCGTATGTTTGCGCAAATGGCGCCCCTGTGCAGCAGCCTCAAAGGCACTGGTCCACAATAACGCCGAAGCAAGAAGAAGCGGTTGGATAAGAGCAAAGCTCATCAATGAATTCCTTTCATCATCTGGTCTGGAATGATCAAGACTGGTCCTGTGCCCTGCGGCCCAAAATCAAACATCGCAGAAAAAATATGCGGCGCCTTGTCAAAAAATTTAAGTGTAAAACTCACCTTAACATGCCCGTTCCTTGCGCCATCGCTGTTAAAAAAAAGTGGAAATGGCAGGTTCACTACCTCACCTCCTGCAACAGATATGCCATCAAGCTGCATGGTTTGGCCGCCGTTCAAATAGAGGTGTGCTTCGACATCAATACTGCGGTTGCTGTACGCTGCACGGGTGATTTCCACCTCTACCTTTCCCATTGGATGATTTTCATGGGCACCCAATAAGCCTGGCAAAATCAATAGGAAAACCAGTTGTAAAATTTTCAACCCGTTCCTCCTTGGCCTTAGGGCTATACAGATAGCAGACCACAGACCATGGTTTGGATACAAGCACACAAATTATTTACACTCTGGAGCTATTTTCCTCTTGCAGCTTGCCGGTTATATTTATAGTTGGTTTTATACCCAAGGATGCGGGCGTAGCTCAGGGGTAGAGCATAACCTTGCCAAGGTTAGGGTCGAGAGTTCGAATCTCTTCGCCCGCTCCAATTAAGGGTAAACAAATTAACGACTTGCGAAAGTTAATATTTGTTTACCCCTTAATACTTTCCTACAAATTCCGAGAATATTGGGCTAATTTTGAGAACAATTGGTCACGTTTTGGTCACGTTTTTTATTTTGGAC
>DDEJ01000060.1 GCA_002336405.1 Rhodobacteraceae bacterium UBA1957 | reverse complement strand
CGGGCTTTTTCTTCTGGTGCTGCGTCGATTTGATCATAGTCCTGAAATTCACCGAACTGTTTGGTGATCGCCGCGGTCAGCGTGGTTTTGCCGTGGTCAACATGGCCAATGGTACCGATGTTGCAATGCGGCTTATTACGTTCAAACTTTTCCTTTGCCATGATGGCCTCCTACTTAATTTAACGAGAGGCAAGCGTCAGCTTGCCCGACATGTGCTAGGCAAACTTCGCCTGAATTTCTTCTGATATATTCTGCGGAACCGGGTCATAGTGATCAAACTGCATCGAAAATTGCGCTCTGCCCGAAGACATAGACCGCAACGTATTGATATAGCCGAACATATTCGCCAGTGGCACGAATGAAGCTATCGCAACGGCATTACCGCGGGGCTCTTGCCCTGTGACCTGGCCACGACGAGAGGTCAGATCACCAATGATCCCGCCAGTATAATCTTCTGGTGTTACCACTTCGACCTTCATGATCGGCTCAAGCATTTTGGCGCCAGCTTTGCGCATGCCTTCCCGCATCGCCATCCGGCCTGCGATCTCGAACGCCAGAACACTGGAATCCACGTCATGAAATTTGCCGTCGATCAGCGCAACTTTGAAATCAATCACCGGAAAACCAGCCAAAGGCCCGCTGTCCATCACCGACTTGATACCCTTCTCAACGCCCGGAATATATTCTTTTGGAATAGATCCGCCAACGATGCGAGATTCGAACGAATACCCTTCGCCTGGCGCTGTGGGGCTGATGACCATTTTCACTTCGGCGAACTGACCAGACCCACCCGATTGCTTCTTGTGGGTGTAGGTGTGTTCAACTTCGTGACCAATGGTTTCACGATACGCCACCTGCGGCGCACCGATATTGGCCTCAACCTTGAATTCACGACGCAGACGATCCACGAGAATATCTAAGTGAAGTTCGCCCATGCCCTTCATGATGGTTTGACCAGACTCAATGTCAGTCTCCACCCGGAATGAGGGATCTTCGGCCGCCAGACGCTGCAGACCCAACGACATTTTTTCCTGATCGCCTTTGGTTTTCGGCTCGACAGCAATCTCGATCACCGGATCTGGGAAAGTCATTGTTTCCAGAATAACCGGCTCTTTAATATCGCAAAGCGTATCACCGGTTGTGGTTTCTTTCAGTCCCGCAAGCGCAATGATATCGCCGGCAAAAGCCTCTTCGATCTCTTCGCGGTTGTTAGAGTGCATCATCATCATCCGACCAATGCGCTCTTTGCGACCCTTGGTCGAGTTCAGCACCGAATCGCCCTTGTTCATCACACCTGAATAAATCCGCGTGAAAGTCAGCGTACCAACGAAGGGATCGTTCATAATCTTAAACGCAAGCCCTGAGAACGGCATATCGTCTTGAGCCCGACGGGCAATATTGCGTTCTTCGGCCTCGTCGCCGGGCGCAAAACCCATATAGTCCACAACATCAACCGGACTTGGCAAATAGTCGATGACAGCGTTTAACAAAGGCTGAACACCTTTATTTTTAAATGCTGAGCCACACAGCACTGGGATAAACTTGATCGCCAGCGTGCCTTTGCGGATCAAACTGCGAAGAGTTTCCAGATCAGGCTCTACGCCCTCTAGATACGCCTCCATCGCGTCGTCATCCATGTCGACCGCGATTTCGATCAACTTGGCGCGCCACTCGTCGGCTGTCGCCTTTAGGCTGTCGCGGATCGGACGCTTTTCCCAGCTTGCGCCAAGATCTTCGCCGGCCCAGACCCATTCTTCCATTGTCACCAGATCGACCAGACCTTCCAGTTCGGTCTCGGCGCCAATTGGAATCTGGATCGGAGCGGCAATCGCACCAGTCCTGTCTTCGATCATGTGCACGCAATTAAAGAAATCTGCACCAATCTTGTCCATTTTGTTGACAAAAACGATGCGTGGCACTTTGTAACG
This sequence comes from Rhodobacteraceae bacterium UBA1957, assembly GCA_002336405.1. Classification (GTDB taxonomy): domain Bacteria; phylum Pseudomonadota; class Alphaproteobacteria; order Rhodobacterales; family Rhodobacteraceae; genus CPC320. Next base: position 18,078 of record DDEJ01000060.1, on the reverse strand, counting down.
GTCGGCCTGACGCCAGACTGTTTCGGTCTGTGGCTCAACACCGGCATTGGCATCCAGAACTGCAACCGCACCGTCCAGAACCGCCAGCGACCGCTCAACCTCGATGGTGAAATCCACGTGACCGGGGGTGTCGATGATGTTCAACCGATGCTTGCCGGTGTCCTTTGTTTCACCGTCTTCGGTGCGCTCCCAAAAGGTGGTGGTCGCAGCTGAGGTGATCGTGATGCCACGCTCTTGCTCTTGCTCCATCCAGTCCATGGTGGCCGCGCCGTCGTGCACTTCGCCGATGTTGTGAGATTTACCGGTATAATACAAGATACGCTCGGAACAGGTCGTTTTACCTGCATCGATATGCGCCATAATACCAAAGTTACGATACTCAGAGAGGGGATAATCGCGTGCCATGAGAGAAGAGCCTTTAAAAGTTTACCAGCGGTAGTGACTGAATGCTTTGTTCGCATCCGCCATTTTATGCGTGTCTTCGCGTTTTTTAACAGCCGACCCGCGGGAGTTTACAGCATCCAGCAATTCGCCGGCCAGCCGCTCTTCCATAGTGTTTTCGTTGCGAGACCGCGAGGCTTTGATCAGCCAGCGAATGGCCAGTGCTTCGCGACGCTCGGGACGCACTTCGACGGGCACCTGATAAGTGGCACCACCAACGCGGCGCGACCGAACTTCGACCGACGGCTTGATGTTTTCAAGCGCTTCGTGAAACACCTCAACAGGGGCACGTTTGCTTTTATCTTCAACGCGATCAAGAGCGTTGTAGACGATACCTTCAGCGATCGATTTCTTACCATCAATCATCAGGTTGTTCATGAACTTGCTAAGGATCCGATCACCAAATTTGGCATCGGGCAAGATTTCGCGCTTTTCGGCGGCGTGACGACGGGACATAGGGTGTTCCTCTTACTTCGGACGCTTGGCGCCATATTTCGAACGACGTTGTTTACGATCTTTGACGCCTTGGGTGTCAAGTACCCCGCGCAGAATGTGATAGCGCACACCAGGAAGGTCTTTTACGCGACCACCACGGATCAGAACAACAGAGTGTTCTTGCAGGTTGTGACTTTCGCCAGGGATATAGCTGATCACCTCAAACCCATTGGTCAGGCGCACTTTGGCAACCTTCCGCATCGCCGAGTTCGGCTTTTTAGGTGTTGTGGTATAGACCCGTGTGCACACGCCGCGTTTCTGCGGGCATTCCTGCAGGTGCATGGATTTGGATCGTTTTATTTTTGGCTGCCGCGGTTTGCGGATCAGTTGTTGGATCGTTGGCATTCCGGTTCTTTCCCCGTTTCGCTCAGCATTGCTTTGCACACCACATGTGTACAACTTCTTATTTGATGCGCTTTACGTATCCGCGTAGCGCAAAAACCGCATGCGTTCTGTTCTCGGCCAGAACGCCGCGGGGTGTCTCCAGAGGATCGAGGCACAGGCCTGGATCGTGACCACATAAACATTTGAATTCGACGAGTTGACGTAATCTTATCATCGATGTAGCGCGGCTATAGAGGGAGTCGCATAGGTTGTCAACAGCGACCCGACTGCAACAGCACCTTGCGCCATCAGCGTCGGCATGATTTCGTGGTTTTTATTTATAAACACATTGGGGTAAAGACATTTTGACCGAAACGATGCAAACGATCGGTATTTGCCGTTTTTCCTATCCCGCACAGGGCGGATTTCAGATTGAGCATTCCTCAATTAAAGAGCGCTGTGAGTTTTTATATCATCCAGCGCGGATGGACGAACGGTTTCGATTTTTCGAAACAATCTGCCTACCGGGTTTAAAGGCACAAACAGACCCTGATTTTATATTTTTGGTCGTTATTGGGGACAGCCTGCCAGATCGCTACCAGCAAAAACTGCAACGCTTATTACACAGCCTGCCACAAGCCGTGTTGGTGACACGCCCAAGCGGGCCGCACCGGCCAGTCATGCAGGCGGTTCTGAGGCAGTTCCAAGACACCAACCGGCCCTGTGTGCAGTTTCGCCATGATGATGATGCTGTGGCGGTCGATTATATCGCCAAATTGCGGGAGACCGTTAAAGACTGTCGCGGCTATCTGGCCCGACACCGGCGCATAACAATTGACTTCAACCGCGGCTTTACAGCCCGCCCAGACGCGCAGGGTTTGTGTGCCAAGCCGATCTTTAAACCCCATTTAGGCGTGGCTCTGGCAATGGCAGTCATGCCCGAGATCAGCCAAACGGTGATGAACTTTCAGCATAATAAAATGCCCCAGTTCATGCCCACGGTAACCCGCAGCGACCCGGACATGTTTGCCCGTTGTCATGGTAACTTTAACGATTCAGACGCAAACGATGCCGCCCAGGCGCGGGGGCTGATCCGTCTAGACGCTGGAGGTGAAGCGCATTTCAAGCAGCGTTTCGCCATCAACTGCCAAGACATCCGACAGGTATTTTCGTCACATCCGTGACATTTTTGCTTCACGGTACAGGGTATAACATCCAGTGGCTGCAATAATGACCACCCCCAAAAAGGTCAGCGGCGTCGGCCATTCCCCAAACATCAACCATCCAAGCAACAACGCCCAGAGCAGGCTTGTATAGCGAAACGGGGTCACAGCGCCCAAATCACCCACCCGCATCACCATGACGCTGGTGCAATAGCCGGCAAAGATAAAGAGCGCCGATAAGATGATCAAACCAGTCTGCGTGCTGTCTGGCCAGACCCAAGTCTCGCCAAGCGAGATTACAGCAGCCACCACCGTCAATCCTGCAGATGAGGCGAAGGTGATCACCAAAGAGGGCACCTGCGCAGACATGCGTCGGGTTGAAAGGTCGCGAAAGGTCACGCATAAAACCGCCAAAAGCGCATAAATAGTATAGACATTAAATCCGCTGCTACCCGGACGCACAATCAACACCATACCGCAAAAGCCAATCAAAATGGCCACCATCCGGCGCCAGCCAACTGCCTCACGCAGCAACACCGCGCCTGCTAAAGTCACCGTCAGCGGCAGCAACTGTAAAAGCGCGATAACATTGGCCAATGGCATATTAAACAGCGCGGTTAAAAAAAACATCGTGGCCATAATTTCCGACAATGAGCGCAGAGTGATCAATTTGCGATCTGCCCGTGGCACCGGCAAACGCCAATGTCCCAACCACCACAAGGCAAGCGCGATCAAAAATGTCGACAGAACACCCCGTAAAAACAACAGTTGAAAGAACGGCAACGCACCATCTGTTGCCTTGATACAGGCATCGTTGACGGTAAAGGCCAACATGCTGGCCATCATAAGCAGCGCGCCACGGGTGTTATCTGTCACGAGAACGCTCCTTGGGGTTAACGACGGGCCATCCTACAGCAACACTGGCCTGTGCAAGGGCCTGTTGTTGCACCTGCGGCTAAAATCTGCACCCTCAGGCTTTGTAACCACAAAAAAAGCCCCGGCAGCGACCGGGGCTTTTAATATTTCTGTGAGGGACCAATCTGGTTTTAACCTTCCGGTGTATCCACCAAATTGGTGTCAAACACATCTGCGCCAAACACATCATCATCGCCACTTGGTGCGGCCAGTGCCACAGCGGCTTCAGCCTCGACGCGTCGAGCCTCAATCACAACATTATCGCGGTCTTGCGCTACCTGACGCACTTGCATCGCGGCCCCACCGGTTCCGGCAGGGATCAGACGACCCACGATTACGTTTTCTTTCAGACCGATCAGTTTGTCCCGCTTGCCTTGCACCGAGGCCTCGGTTAGCACCCGTGTGGTTTCCTGGAAGGACGCCGCAGAGATAAACGATCGTGTCTGCAGCGAGGCTTTGGTGATGCCAAGCAGGATTGGTTCGCCCTGCGCCGGACGACCGCCACGTTGCTCTGCCTTCGCATTTGCGGTGTCGAACTCGATTTTATCGACGTGTTCGCCCTTCAACAGTGTGGTTTCCCCACTGTCAGAGATTTCCCACTTCTGCAGCATCTGGCGTACGATCACTTCGATATGCTTATCGTTGATCTTCACGCCCTGCAGACGATACACATCCTGCACCTCATCAATCATATAGTTGGCCAACGCCTCGATCCCCATGATTGCAAGAATATCATGCGGTGCAGGGTTGCCATCAACGATATAATCGCCCTTTTGGACAAAGTCGCCTTCACCCACTGGAATGTGCTTACCTTTGGGAACCATATATTCGACTGGCTCAATGCTCTCGTCCGCAGACTCGATACTGATGCGCCGCTTGTTTTTATAATCCTTGCCAAAACGCACATAGCCATCAATTTCCGCAATGACTGCGTGATCTTTCGGACGCCGCGCCTCGAACAATTCCGCCACCCGTGGCAAACCACCGGTGATGTCTTTGGTCTTGGCACCCTCACGTGGGATACGCGCAACAACATCGCCCGCTTTGATATCTTGACCGTCTTCGCCCGACAAAATCGCGTCAACCGACATCGGATAGGTTAGCGGATTTCCCGCCTCGTTGCGCAGTGGTTCACCTTCCGGATCCAGCAAGATAATCTCTGGCTTCAGCTCATTGCCTTTTGGCGCAGCACGCCAATCGACAACAATTTTCTGGGTCATGCCTGTGGCATCATCGGTCTCTTCACGCACAGCAATCCCATTGACCAGATCGACGTGTTTTGCCGTGCCTGATTTTTCGGCAATAATGGGTAGCGTGTAAGGATCCCATTCAAAGAGTTTATCACCGCGTTCGATTGTTTGACCAACCTTCACAAACAATTTTGAACCATAGCCCAGTTTGTGACTTGCGCGCTGTTCCCCCTGCTCGTCGATCACCAACAGCTTCATATTCCGGCCAACGACCAGAACGTCACCAGCCGAATTTTTCAAGGTATTTTCACCCTCGAAAGTAATCTTACCAGGCTGCGATGCCTCAAGGAAAGACTGCTGGCCACCCTGCGCAACACCGCCGATGTGGAACGTCCGCATCGTCAACTGTGTGCCTGGCTCACCGATGGATTGCGCCGCAATAATGCCCACGGCCTCACCGGAATTCACGATGGTACCCCGCGACAGATCACGTCCGTAACACAAGGCGCATACACCTTCTTCAGCCTCACAGGTCAGCGGGCTGCGAATACGCGCAACCTGAAGTCCCGCAACATCCACGGCATCCGCCAGGCGTTCGTCGATCAACTCACCATGCGCCACAAGAACCTCATCTGTCCCCGGCTTGAGCAAATCTTCTGCGGCAACCCGACCCAGCAAACGCTCGGCCAGAGATAACACGACCTCACCGTCATTCACCGCTGTTTCGGCGGTAATGGCTTTTTCGGTGCCACAATCATACATGCGTACGATACAATCCTGCGCCACATCCACCAAGCGACGGGTCAGATAGCCCGAGTTGGCAGTTTTCAACGCCGTGTCAGACAGACCTTTGCGCGCCCCGTGGGTCGAATTAAAGTATTCAAGAACCGTCAGGCCCTCTTTAAAGTTAGAGATGATCGGTGTCTCGATAATATCGCCGTTTGGCTTGGCCATCAGGCCTCGCATACCACCAAGCTGCTTCATCTGCGTGACCGAACCACGTGCTCCAGAGTGGGCCATCATATAGACACTGTTGGGTTCAAGCTCTGCGCCATTCTCATCGCGGCGTGGCGCCGAAATCGTGGACATCATCGCATCGGTAACCTTGTCGTTACATTTCGACCACGCATCGACAACTTTATTATATTTCTCGCCCTGAGTGATCAGACCGTCCATATATTGCTGTTCAAAATCTTTGACCTGACCGCGGGTCTCATCGACCAAGGTCCATTTGTCATCGGGCACCACCATATCATCTTTACCAAACGAGATGCCTGCTTTGAAAGATTCCCGAAAGCCCATGGTCATAATCTGGTCACAGAAGATGACGCTCTCTTTTTGACCACAATAGCGGTAGACCGTATCGATCACCCGCTGCACGTCTTTTTTCCGCAACAGATCGTTGACCAGATCAAACGGCGCTTTCGCGTTTTGTGGCAGCAAAGCCCCCAGACGCACACGACCAGGCGTGGTTTCAAAACGAACCTGCACCTCGTTGCCCTCATTGTCGATCTGCGGAATACGGGCTGTAACTTTGGCGTGCAAATGCACCAGACCAGAATCCAACGCATATTGCACTTCTTCGATCGAGCTGAAGATCATGCCTTCGCCCTTCATGCCTTCACGCATGATGGTTGTATAGTACAGACCCAGAATCATATCCTGTGACGGCACGATAATCGGTGCACCGTTGGCTGGCGACAACACGTTGTTGGTCGACATCATCAGGACCCGGCATTCCAGCTGCGCCTCAAGGCTCAGCGGCACATGCACCGCCATTTGGTCCCCGTCAAAGTCAGCATTAAACGCCGAACAGACCAGCGGGTGCAGCTGAATGGCTTTGCCTTCGATCAGGGTCGGTTCAAACGCCTGAATGCCCAAACGGTGCAGCGTTGGCGCACGGTTCAACATCACCGGATGTTCGCGGATCACCTCATCGAGGATATCCCAAACTTCGGGGCGTTCTTTTTCAACCAGCTTTTTGGCTTGTTTCACGGTTGATGACAGGCCTTTGGCCTCAAGCCGCGAATAGATAAACGGCTTGAACAACTCAAGCGCCATTTTCTTTGGCAAACCACATTGGTGCAATTTCAGCTCTGGCCCAGTCACAATCACCGAACGGCCCGAGAAATCGACCCGCTTGCCCAAAAGGTTCTGACGGAAGCGACCCTGTTTGCCTTTCAACATATCCGACAGGGATTTCAGCGGCCGCTTGTTGGCCCCCGTGATCACCCGGCCGCGTCGACCGTTGTCAAACAAGGCATCGACAGATTCCTGCAACATACGCTTTTCGTTGCGCACAATAATATCGGGTGCACGCAACTCAATCAGCCGTTTCAAACGGTTGTTGCGGTTGATCACCCGGCGGTAGAGGTCATTTAGATCCGAGGTGGCAAACCGGCCACCATCCAGTGGGACCAGCGGCCGCAATTCAGGTGGGATAACCGGAACAACGGTCAGAATCATCCATTCGGGCCGGTTGCCGGATTCCAAGAAAGACTCGACAACTTTCAGGCGCTTGATGATTTTTTTCGGCTTGAGCTCGCCGGTGGCCACTGCCAGATCGGCACGCAATTGCTCGGCCTCGGCATCCAGGTCAATCGCCGCCAGCATTTCACGGATGGCTTCTGCGCCGATATTGGCGGTAAAGGCATCCATGCCATAGGTGTCTTGCGCCGACATATACTCTTCTTCGGTCATCATCTGACCATAGTTAAGGTCTGTCAGACCCGGTTCGATAACCACGTAGTTTTCGAAATAAAGCACCCGCTCGAGATCGCGCAATGTCATGTCCAACATCAAACCGATGCGCGACGGCAATGATTTGAGAAACCAGATATGGGCAACAGGCGAGGCCAACTCGATATGGCCCATGCGCTCGCGACGCACTTTTTGCAACGTGACTTCGACGCCACATTTCTCGCAGACAACGCCGCGATATTTCATCCGCTTATATTTCCCACACAGACATTCATAGTCTTTGATTGGGCCAAAGATACGGGCACAAAACAGGCCGTCACGCTCGGGCTTGAACGTCCGGTAATTGATCGTTTCAGGCTTTTTGATCTCACCGAACGACCATGAAAGAATGCGTTCCGGAGAGGCCAGCGACACTCTGATTTCATCAAAAGATTTGCTAGGTGCCAGCGGGTTGAAAGGGTTGCTTGTCAGTTCCTGGTTCATTTTTCAGATCCTTAAATTAGGGCAGAAGGGAAAGGCTGTGACGGGGTCGACCCCGTCACGTCTCTTCCTCGGCATCCAGGAGTTCCATGTTTAGGCCAAGGCCACGGACTTCTTTTACCAAAACGTTAAAGCTCTCTGGTATGCCCGCTTCAAAGTTATCTTCGCCTTTCACAATCGATTCATAGACCTTGGTGCGGCCTGCAACATCGTCAGATTTGACCGTCAGCATTTCCTGCAGGGTATACGCGGCGCCATAAGCCTCGAGGGCCCAGACCTCCATTTCCCCAAAGCGCTGACCACCAAACTGGGCTTTACCACCCAATGGTTGCTGCGTGACCAGACTGTAAGGTCCGGTAGAGCGCGCGTGGATTTTATCATCCACCAAGTGGTGCAGCTTGAGCAGGTATTTCACCCCGACAGTGACAGGACGGGTAAACTGCTCGCCCGTGCGGCCATCAAACAAGATGGATTGACCCGATTCACTAAAACCTGCGCGGCGCAGTGAATCGTTGACGTCGCCTTCTTTGGCCCCATCAAACACCGGGGTTGCAATCGGCACACCCTGCGCCACATTGCCAGCCGCCTCGATCAACTCGTCTGTATCCAGACCGATGATACCCTCATCATAGACATCATCACCATAAGCCAAGCGCATCGCCTCGCGCACCGGTGTCAGGTCGCCTGAGCGGCGGTATTCTTTAAGGGCTTCGTCGATGTTCAGGCCAAGTGCCCGCGCCGCCCAACCCATGTGGGTCTCAAGGATTTGTCCCACATTCATGCGCGACGGAACCCCCAGCGGGTTCAGGCAGAAATCCACCGGCGTACCATCGGCAAGGAACGGCATGTCTTCCATCGGGACAACCCGGGAAATAACGCCTTTGTTGCCGTGACGGCCAGCCATTTTATCACCCGGCTGCAGCTTGCGCTTGACCGCGATAAACACTTTGACCATTTTCATCACGCCCGGAGGCAGATCATCACCACGGCGGACTTTCTCAACTTTGTCCTCAAAGCGGGCATCCATCTGACGCTTTTGAGCTTCATATTGCTCATTCAGCGCCTCAACAATCTGGGCATCAGCCTCGTCAGCCAGCGCCAGTTGCCACCATTGGCCCTTGGACAACATGCCCAAAACATCTTCGGTGATTTCACAATTCGACCGCACGCCCTTTGGGCCTTTAACGGCAGTTTTGCCAATAATCATGCTGTGTAGGCGCGAATAGGTGTTGCGATCCAAGATGACCATTTCGTCATCGCGATCGCGCGCCAGACGCTCGACTTCTTCGCGTTCGATCTGAAGTGCACGCTCGTCTTTTTCAACGCCGTGGCGGTTGAACACACGCACTTCGACAACGGTGCCGAAATCGCCGGGTTTAACCCGCATCGACGTGTCACGCACATCTGAGGCTTTCTCACCAAAAATCGCCCGCAACAGTTTTTCTTCTGGAGTCATCGGGCTCTCGCCCTTGGGGGTAATCTTGCCCACCAGAATATCGCCCGGCTCAACATCCGCGCCGATATAGACAATACCGGCCTCATCGAGGTTGCGCAGCGCCTCTTCTCCAACGTTCGGGATATCACGGGTGATTTCCTCTGGTCCCAGCTTGGTGTCGCGTGCGGCAACCTCAAACTCTTCGATGTGGACCGATGTAAACACATCATCGCGGGCAATGCGCTCGGAAATCAGGATTGAATCCTCATAGTTATAGCCGTTCCAAGGCATAAACGCGACGACCACGTTTTTACCAAGCGCCAGTTCGCCCATATCCGTCGACGGGCCATCGGCAATCACTTCGCCCTTGCCAACCTTGTCACCCACTTTCACCAACGGACGCTGGTTGATACAGGTGTTTTGGTTCGAGCGCTGGAATTTACGCAAACGGTAGATATCAACACCGGGATCGCCGGGTTTGAGATCATGGGTTGCGCGCACAACAATCCGCTGGGCATCGACCTGATCGATGACGCCAGCGCGTTTTGCCATAATTGATGCGCCAGAATCCCGGGCGACAACCTCTTCGATGCCGGTTCCAACCAGCGGCGCTTCTGCGCGCAGCAATGGCACCGCCTGACGTTGCATGTTCGACCCCATCAGGGCGCGGTTCGCATCGTCATTTTCCAAGAACGGAATAAGCGAGGCGGCAACTGATACCAGCTGTTTAGGGCTGACGTCGATCAGATTGACGCTTTCACGCGGTGACAAGGTATAGTCACCGGATTTACGAGTCGAGACCAGATCGTTGACGAAATTGCCATCCGCATCAAGCGTTGCGTTAGCCTGTGCCACGGTGTGGCGCATTTCTTCGGTGGCCGACATGTAATGCACTTCGTCGGTCACTTTGCCTTCTGTAACCACCCGGTAAGGTGTCTCGATAAAGCCGTATTTATTCACCCGCGCAAAGGTCGCCAATGAGTTGATGAGACCGATATTCGGGCCTTCGGGTGTTTCAATCGGACACATGCGACCATAGTGGGTCGCGTGCACATCGCGCACTTCGAACCCGGCACGTTCTCGCGTCAGACCACCTGGTCCAAGCGCAGACAAACGCCGTTTGTGGGTGACTTCCGAAAGCGGGTTGGTCTGGTCCATAAACTGCGACAATTGTGACGAGCCAAAAAATTCGCGCACCGCAGCGGCGGCCGGTTTGGCATTGATCAGATCTTGCGGCATGACGGTGTCAATTTCGACCGAAGACATGCGTTCCTTGATCGCACGCTCCATCCGCAACAAGCCAACCCGGTATTGATTTTCCATCAACTCACCAACCGAACGGACCCGGCGGTTTCCAAGATGGTCAATATCGTCGATGTCGCCCTGGCCATCGCGCAACTCAACCAGCGCCTTGATGCACGACACAATGTCTTCCTTGCGCAGCGTGCGTTGGGTGTCTTCGGCATCCAGTGCCAGACGCATGTTCATTTTCACCCGACCGACGGTCGACAGATCATAGCGCTCACTGTCAAAGAACAAAGTGTCAAACAGCGCCGATGCCGCCTCGACCGTGGGCGGCTCTCCCGGGCGCATGACCCGGTAGATATCCATCAGCGAGGTGTCGCGGTTCAGGTTTTTATCCATCGCCATCGTATTGCGCATATACGCACCAACAGTGATGTTATCGATATCCAGCACTGGAATGTCGGTAATACCAGCATCCAAGAGATCTTTCAAAGTACCCCCGGTTACATCACCGGCCTTGTCCAGTTCCCACGTCAACTCATCGCCAGCTTCGACATAAATCGCGCCGGTTTCTTCGTTGATGATGTCTTTAGAAACAAACTTACCAATGATATGCTCAAACGGCACCAAAAGATCCGTGACGGTGCCCTCATCAATGAGTTTCTTGACTGCGCGCGGCGTTACTTTTTTACCGGCTTCGGCAACAATTTCACCCGTTGCGGCATCAATTAAATCATAGGTTGGGCGCGTACCGCGTGCCCGCTTTGGAAAAAACTTGGTGACCCAGCCCTTGCTGGCGTCCTGTCGGAACGACACCGTGTCATAATAGGCATCCATGATACCTTCCTGATCGAGACCCAGCGCGTATAGCAAGGTGGTGACAGGCAGCTTGCGACGACGGTCAATACGCGAATAGACGATGTCTTTGGCATCAAATTCGAAATCCAGCCAAGAGCCGCGATATGGGATAATCCGGCAGGTAAACAACAGTTTTCCCGAGCTGTGGGTCTTGCCGCGGTCGTGATCGAAAAACACGCCTGGCGAGCGGTGCATTTGCGACACAATCACACGTTCGGTACCATTGACCACGAAGGTCCCGTTCGGGGTCATCAGGGGCATGTCGCCCATGAAGACATCTTGTTCTTTAATGTCCTTGACCGATTTCGCGCCGGTGTCTTCGTCGACATCAAACACGATCAGCCGCAGGGTCACCTTGAGCGGACCGCTATAAGTCATGTCACGCTGCTGACATTCCTCGACATCATATTTTGGCTTTTCAAGATCATAGCTCACAAATTCCAGCACGCTGGTCTCGTTGAAATCCTTGATCGGAAACACCGACTGAAAAACACCCTTTATACCTTCGCCATCCATCGGGATCGGCTGATCTCCAGAAGATAGGAACAATTCATAAGAAGACTTCTGCACTTCAATCAGATTCGGCATCTCCAGGACTTCACGGATTTTGCCATAGTATTTGCGCAGACGTTTCTGGCCAAGGAAGCTTTGAGCCATGGTCGGTATCACCTTTCAATTCTCACGGGCTGTGCCTGCTGTCGGGGTTCCAGCACCACATCCCTCCGAGATAACAGATTACGGTCCATTCTTGGCCGTCGTCCCAATGACGGCCTCTCGACACGATAACCTTGTCTTAAAAAACGTCTGCCCCGCAGGCCCTTTTTAAGACAGGTCTGGCCGGGCACGGTATTCCGCGCCCAGCCACTTATTCCACATCGGGTTGCCCCGAAGGCAATTACTTAACTTCGATCTCGGCGCCGACTGCTTCCAGCTTGGCTTTGACATCGTCTGCTTCATCCTTGGAAACCTGCTCTTTGACGGCTTTGCCGCCGGCTTCAACCAGTTCTTTGGCTTCTTTGAGACCCAGACCAGTGATGGCGCGAACCTCTTTGATGACATTGATTTTCGACTCACCGAAAGATTTCAGGATCACGTCGAATTCAGTCTGCTCTTCTGCAGCTGCACCACCGGCGTCGGCTGGGCCTGCCATCATGACAGCGCCACCCGCAGCAGGCTCGATGCCATACTCGTCTTTGAGGATAGTTTTCAGTTCTTGTGCTTCAAGAAGCGTCAGTCCAACGATCTCTTCAGCAAGTTTTTTCAGATCAGCCATGTGTGACTCTTTTCCGTTTTTAAGTTGTGTTCCAACGTGCAGGGAGGATCCCCACGCAGATCAATAGTTGCTTAAGCAGCTTCGGCCTTTTCTTCCAAGGTCGAAAGGATGCTTGCGATGTTCGAAGCAGGTGCGCCAATGGCCCCGGCAATATTCGATGCAGGTGCGACGATACAGCCAGCGATCGAAGCAATAAGCTCCTCGCGCGATGGCATGCTCGACACGGCCTTAACACCGGCCCGGTCCAGACCGTTTTCACCCATTGCACCACCGAGAATATCGAACTTTGAATTCTCTTTGGCGAAATCTTCGGCCACTTTGGCGGCTGCCACAGGGTCCTCAGAATAGGTCAGTACGGTCATACCCGTTAGAAAGTCGGCAATGCCTGCGCATGGCTTACCCTCAAGGGCGATCTTGGCGAGCCTGTTTTTGGCAACGCGAACACCACAGTCTGCGTCGCGCGCACGCGCTCGCAGGGTCTGCATCTCCGCAACTGTAAGACCGGCGTAGTGGGCAACCACTACAACGCCAGAGCTTTCAAAGATTTGGCCGAGTTCGTCGACCACTTTCTCTTTCTGGGCTCTATCCACAGTTTCACTCCAAATTTGGGGGTTTCCCCCCGGCTCAGTTAAACCCTCAAAGACGAGGGCATTCGGGTCCAATAAAAGGGTCCCGAGGCCGTGATCACCCGAAGGTATTACCCCATCGGAAATCTTGTCTCGTTCCCCATCTCAGGAAGGAATTACCAGGCCTTTCGGCCCAACCCTCCGTCTCGGACAGGACGCAGCGTTTCCGCTTCGCCATCCGCCCCGGGCAAGCCCGAAGCAAATTTCTTATCGCGCGGTGGCCGCTGCGATATCGATGGTCACGCCAGCACCCATGGTAGAGCTCAGCGAGATCTTGGTCATATACGACCCCTTCGATCCAGTTGGCTTAGCCTTCTGTACCGCTTCGACAAAGGCGCGGATGTTTTCAACCAGCATCGCCTCGTTGAACGAAGCTTTGCCGACACCGGCATGCACAACGCCGCCTTTTTCAGCTCTGAACTGCACTTCGCCGCCTTTTGCAGCCTGAACCGCCGCAGCAACGTCCATGGTCACAGTGCCAACCTTGGGGTTCGGCATCAGATTACGCGGACCAAGCACTTTACCCAGCCGACCAACAACCGGCATCATGTCAGGTGTCGCAATGCAGCGGTCAAAATCGATCGTACCACCTTGAACGATTTCCATCAGGTCTTCGGCGCCCACAATGTCTGCACCAGCGGCCTGAGCCTCTTCGGCCTTGGGACCCCGAGCAAATACGGCCACACGAACCGATTTACCGGTGCCGTTTGGCAGGCCGATCACACCGCGGACCATTTGGTCTGCGTGCCGCGTATCAACGCCCAAGTTCATCGCGATTTCAATGGTTTCATCAAATTTCGCCGTAGCATTTGATTTTACCAGAGCAACCGCATCTTCGATAGACAGGTTCTCTTTGTTCTTAACCGCTTCACGATTGCCGCGGGTGCGTTTTCCAAGATTTGCCATCACTTCACCTCGATGCCCATAGACCGTGCCGAACCAAGAATGATTTGCATCGCTTGTTCGATCGAATTGGCGTTCAGATCCACCATTTTTGCCTCGGCGATTTCCTTCACCTGAGCCACGGACACCGACCCTGCGATTTCCCGACCGGGAGTGGATGCGCCGGACTTTAGCTTTGCGGCCTTTTTCAGATAGTAAGACGCAGGCGGCGTCTTGATTTCCATCGTAAAGGATTTGTCCTGATAATACGTAATCACCGTCGGACAGGGAGCGCCAGCCTCCATTTCTTGCGTCTTGGCGTTAAACGCCTTACAAAATTCCATGATATTAATGCCGCGCTGACCCAGCGCCGGGCCCACGGGTGGGGATGGGTTTGCCTGACCAGCAGGCACCTGCAATTTCATCTTACCAACAAGTTTTTTGGCCATGAGGCCTCTCCTTTTTGCCAACATCCCCCAACGCATTTGGGCGACTTTTGTTGTCGTGGTCTGGTCTCGGCACTGCGGCGCCGTCGCCTCCCACGGCTCTTAGGTCAAATCTCTTTTGTGACCTGTGTAAATTCAAGCTCGACCGGCGTTTCGCGGCCAAAAATTGATACTGTTACTTTTAGACGTTGATTGTCCTCATCGACCTCTTCAACCATGCCGTCGAAGTCTTCAAACGGACCATCGTTGACCTTAACCTTTTCGCCAATTTCGTAATGAATTAAAGTGCGCGGCGATTCTTCGCCTTCCTGCACCCTGTTCAAAATTGCATTTACTTCGGCATCCCGCATCGGCATCGGCCGACCCTGCGGCCCTAGAAATCCAGTGACACGATTGATTGAACTGACCAGATGATAGCCTTGGTCGGACATTTCCATCCGCACCAGTACATACCCAGGCATGAAGCGACGCTCGGCTGTCACCTTTTTACCGCGACGCACCTCGATCACCTCTTCTGTCGGAACCAGCACCTCTTCGATGTCGTCCTCCAGACCGGCCTCGGCGACAGAAGTTTTGATCTGCTCGGCGA
Source organism: Rhodobacteraceae bacterium UBA1957 (assembly GCA_002336405.1). Lineage (GTDB taxonomy): Bacteria > Pseudomonadota > Alphaproteobacteria > Rhodobacterales > Rhodobacteraceae > CPC320. The sequence goes on along the minus strand of DDEJ01000060.1, from coordinate 3,016 downwards.
TCTTTTTCTCAAAATTTGAGAGAACGCTTACAGAATACCAACGTTTTGCCATTGCCTTGTCTGCCCTTATGTCTCGTCGATTCGCAGATCGACGTTCTGTGCCTTTTCGGCTTAACAACCGTCTCTTCGGGAAAAAAAAGCGGCGCGCAACACGAATCGCCGCACGCCTTCATCCCAAAGTGGTGTCGGGATAGCGCTATAACCCTAAATATTCAAGCCCATAATCTTCATTCTATCCAATTTTGGACCACTTAACCAAAGGCTCCCAACACTGATTGCAAGCCACCTCGAATTAAGATGTCTATAACAGCAAAAAAAACAGCTGTAACCGCCGACATGACAAACACCATCACAGTGGTCAGCAACACCTCTTTTCGGGTTGGCCATACTACCTTGGCGACTTCTGAGCGGACTTGCTGGATATACTGAACTGGGTTGATACTGATCATTGGAACGGACTCTTCTAGCGTTTAGGATAGCGTGTACTTATGACGCTTAGCTGATAAGTTCAAGGCCGAGGAAACTTAACCGATTAATCGATAAGCTCCGTCAGTCTACACCAAACCAGACCCTGTAAGAGCAAAGACGTCGCGCACTGTTGGTCACGTCGACGGCACCTTTGAGCCCTCTTTAAGCAAAATGACAAGCGCCACAACACTCAAGGCAACACCAAATAAGATCGGAGCCGGCGGCACCGTGTGACCCAGCGCGATCTCCCAGACCAAGACCCAACTGGGCGTGAGATACGTGTAGGCCATCACTTTCGCAGGCGGCAGCCGCAACGAGGCATATTGCATCAAAACAAAGGTCACCGATGTGGCCATGATTGCGACATAAGCAAGTGTGATCCAAACAATAACCGGCAGGTTCGCCCAATCGGTTGCCAGCAGATCCGACCAGCCAATCCAGCAAAGCAGCACCGCACCCGCAGCCAAAACACCGAAGGTAAACACCAATACCGGCTCTCCACGATGTAACCGGCGCACCATCGGCGTATAGACGGAATGCGCCAGACATCCCCAGAAAAAAATGCGCTCGCCAAGGCCGATTTGAAACTGCAAAAGTGCCAGCCAGTCAGCCCGAAAAATAACCCACAGCGCCCCCGCCCCCCCGACAGCCAGCGCTAATAAGACACGGCGGGACATGGCCTGCTTTAATATCAAATAACCGGCCATTCCAGCCATAATCGGGGTCAGGGTAAACACTGCAGACGTCGAGACCGGCGCACTGGTTTTTAGGCCCTCAAACATCAAAACGAAATAACACGCCATCATGGCGCCTAACACTATATGGCGCCACGGCGCCCGAAAATGCCGAAGCGACATCTGCCCCATGACTATGCTGGCCCCCCCAACAATCACGGCTGCAAAGATAAAGCGAATGCCATTCAACGCCAGTGGCGAAATAGAATTAGCAGCCATCCCCCCAAGCGAAAAAGATCCCGCAATTAGAGCTGAAAAGCACAGCATGGCCCAATGCGCTCGCAGCGCCGGGTTCACAACCACGACCCCGTTTGCGACAATTGCATCCGTGCTTTTAACAAATCGATGCCACAGAAATAAAGGCTGTGGCCGAGGTGACGGCTGAACGCCAAAACTGGGTCTGTCAAAGCGATGCCGCACCCTTTCCAACTTTGCGCAAGACCGCCGATCAGGGCCCGATGGCCAACCGGAACAAATAAACTTACGCCCTGCCTAGGGTGCACTCCTAGACGAAAACACAGCTTTAAGAAAGAACCGCCTCACCGCATGCATGAGGGTGATTTCAAACAGCTCAAAACTCGGGCGGCCTGCGGATTATAGAAACTAATTTAGGGCTGGTTTTTGAACGCTGCTTTTATGGGCTGCAGGACAGACTGCACTTTCGCGCAGCGGTGCAAATCCACATGAGTGACCAGCCAGAAATTCACAGTCAAAACTGCCAGCGCCAGTACCACTTAAACCAATTCCACCGTAAAGTTTTCATCTATCATAAAGAATCCAAGACCCAAGCCTTCTTGAACGGCGATCGACAGCGCAGTTTGATCAGCCGGCCGAAACACGATGTGCGCCTCTGGCACATGGTGTTGCATCCGTTTACAAAAAGGGCGCACGCACTTCGATATTATCATGTCCAATGAAGCGGTGGTGGATAAATTTGTTGGGGTTTTGCGGCAGCCCATGCGCCGCGACATAAGCCCGCGCCGTACAGAGTTAACATTTCCGATTAAATAACGGCTCCATAACATGGTCAGCCTCTTGCGGTGGGGCGTCAGCGCCAATTGCAGCATGCGCCTGGCCAAACTCAAGCCGAAACAACCGGTCACTGGTCAGATATCTCAGGCATACTGCTGGGTATTGCCTTTCAAACGCACCCAGCGCCGGCACCAGCAACGGCGCTAATTTTTCCACAGAGGTAATCACAAACTCGCCACAGTCCGTATCGCCCCGGCGTTTCAAACGCCCCTCAAGTTGCAAAACCTGATCTTGGGTAACCTTCACAACCTGCAACAAATCCAGCCCGGCCTCTGTGGGCGTATAGCCACGCGCATGCCGCTGAAATAACTTGACCCTCTAACCGGCCTCCAACGTATCAACGTGACGAGCCACCGTTGCATGATGCACACCCCATACGTCGGCCACACCGCTCACCGTGCCAATGCGCACCACATTATAGGCGGTTCTGACCGCATCCCAATAGGTCATGCTCTGGCTTTTAAGAGTTGCGCTAACGATTGTGCAAAATTACACAATAAGTTTATTTTTATGATTGTTTCGTTCAAAATCACAAAATGTACTTTGCCAGTAAACGTACAGGGACCCCCCCTGTTTTGCCTTGATCTGAGGTGCGATTATTGCACGAGGCTGGCGATGTGGCTGGCGCGATATGAGGTTTTTGTAGATCAGCAAGCGACGGGGTGGGCGTGGTTCCAAATACACGGATGAGTGCAAACGGCGGCTGGTGGCGGAGAGCCATGGGGATGGGGTGAGGGTTCTGATGATCTCGCGGCGTCATGGGGTGCCGACGAACCGGGTTT
>DDEJ01000008.1 GCA_002336405.1 Rhodobacteraceae bacterium UBA1957 | reverse complement strand
TATTGATACATAACTTAAAAATACTTTAGCTAGGTGAAAGCTGGGGTATGATGCCGGTAATAATAAGATAAACATGGAAAAATGGGAGAGACGCAAATGTCTGGGTATGATGGTCAATGTATGTGTGGTGCGGTCAAATTTGGAGTTCAGGGTGAACCATTTGCCATGCTGGTGTGCCACTGCATTGATTGCCGCGCGTGGTCTGCCAGCCCTGTAAATGGAGCGACCGCCTTTAAACGTGATCAATTGAGCGTCACAGAAGGTGAGGATCTAATTAAAAAATACACCAGTTCTGAGGGCCATAACCGCTGCTGGTGTAGCACATGTGGTGGTCATGTATTCTCAGATCACCCAGCGTTTGATCTGGTCGATGTTTATGCGTCAGTTCTGGAAGGTCTGACTTTTAAACCTGGAGCTCATATTAATTATGCGCAATCTATTTTGCCAATCAAAGATGGTTTGCCAAAATTCAAGGATTTCCCCAAAGAATTGGGTGGATCTGGTGAAATGATGGACGAATAAGAACTGTTGTGTTGGTGCATCATACCCACAGCAGCAAGCTGTGTTCAGTTGGTAATCTTACAATATATGCCTGAGGCGTGGCCCACATACGTCAGGCGGTCCCCATACTTATAAAACAGCGTGAAACGTGCTTTTTAACAGTCAAAAAGCAGATGTTTATAGGGCCTGTCACGCACATTGTGAACAGGCATGGCTGATTTGGAGACAGGCTTGGGCCTCAGGTCACGGTTACGCTCACGCTCACGGTGTGAAGGTTCATTTGATGTGCAACAACTGGCTTGAGCATATGATTTTCATGTCGGTTGCGGCCGGCAGTATGTCCGCGCTTGACGCTACTTTGATCCAATCTTCCACCTTGGGCATTTTGGTGGACCCTGTTGGCGGATGACGGCTGATTTTGACAAAAATGACTTGCGATCAACCCTAACCCAAGGAGAATACTATGTCAGACCCTAAATATGTTGTGATCACTGCTGCAAATTGTGCTGCTGCCAATCGCGCTGCAGCTCTTGATAATATGGGTGGCTTTGCCCAAGATTTGCACGGTGGCACCGATGTGATGGCCATTCGATATGGGGTGGTGCTGTCGGGCCTGAACCCGGGTGGTTTAGTTTTTGTACAGATGTATGAAAGCCTGTCTGGTCTAGAGCAGGCAATGGAGGTCATCGGTGGCTCGGCGTCCTATGCCAGCTTGTTAAAGGATCAAAATGTTCAGCCCTATGTGCGAAATATTGCCAAGCTTGCGCCGGTGCCTTTTGATAATGCGTCAGCGCTGCCAGCAAAATATCTGGTTTTCACCCGCGCCAGGCCAGTGACATTAACCGTGCAAGAGATGACTGAAAAAGTTGCGGCAAGCACCGCGGTTTTTGCTGCCAACGGCGCCCAGACGCTCAGGTTTGGTCAGATCATCACTGGCAATGAGATTGGGCAGCAGCTGCTTGGTGTCAGCTATCAGTCGATGTCAGACATCGAGGCGACCTATGATGCATTGGCTCAAGATACCAATTTCCAACAGCTGACGGCCGGTGTTGACGTCAATATGCGGTCGGTGATCCAGTTGCAGACTTAAATTTGTTTGAAATGCAGGGGGGGGGAGTTAGAATCTTGCCCCCCCCGCCACTGTTTTAAAGCTGGCAACCGAGAGAACGTATCTTATGCACAAATCTGCGATTGATACGCTCACTCGGTTGTTTTCCAACATCAGTGTGTCCTGGAAAAGGGACTATGCAAACATAAGGTCCTACATAGTCCCTTCCCGAAGTGGCAGCCGGACACATGCTGCTAAATTAAGTAACGACCAGCTTTGGCATTGTTTAATTGCCAGACAACTTTTTATCGGTTTGAGGCAATTTTTTATTTCTGCGTCGTGAGTGTGCGTATCGATATATTATTTTCTGCCTTGAACACGCATTAGGACCCGATGTCTTTCAGATAAAGCCTACCGGTCAGTTCGCGTTTCAGCGGGATCAAACAGGCTTGGATCGCGTGGTAAATGTCAGGCTTGCCGACAAAGATATTATCGACAGGTTGATGTGCTGCGTCGACTTCGGGAAACCAGCCGCCTTGGCTTTTGTCGATCAAATGGGTGATGACAAATTTCCAGACACGGCGGTACCAGATTTCGAATGTGGGATTATCGCTGACTGATTGTAAAACGTGAGCCGCAGCAATCGCTTCGGCACAGGGCCACCACAGGCAGGCGGTTTGCAGTGGGCGGTTGTTCCAATCAAGCGTATAATAGAACCCGCCGTGTGTCTCGTTCCAGCCAAGATTGCATGCCTTGACAAATAAGGCCTCAGCAGCAGGCACCATCCAGCCGTGCCGCCGTTGACCCAAGATATATAACTCTACCAGTAACCTGCTCCATTCTAACGCATGACCGGGGGTGGTACCTGCCGGCCGAAACATCGGATTGCCACCATAGTTAAAATCAACCTGCCATTGCCCGTCAAAATGTTCGGGCACACGCCAATCTGCCGCCTGCGCATGTTTATGGACAATAAGCTGTGCAATGCTTTCGGCCATTTCAAGATACATTGTCGTGCCGGTCGCCTGAAAAGCTGCCATCAACGCTTCGGTTAAATGCATGTTCGAGTTCTGGCCGCGATAGGCATCCAAAGCCCGCCAGTCAGGGCTATAATCTTCGGTGGTGGCCCCGACCGCAGGTTCCCAGAATTTGGTTTTGATTACGTCGGTGATATCAGCCAGCAAACGGTCAGCATCGGGATGAGAGGCGCGCTTTGCAGCAGAGGCCGCCAACAGGACAAACGCATGGCCATAGGCCTGTTTCACCGGCTCTGGTGCCCCGCGGTCATCGACGCCCCAGAAATAGCCTCCATATTGGCTATCGCGGTGTCGTGACCATAAAAAATCCATGCCGTGGTCGATCACCTTATCTGCCCCTGCGACCCCAAGGTCGCGTGCCAGAGCAAAGCTATAGATCATGCGCGTGGTAGTGTGCAGATGCTGCACGGTGCCGCCCTCTCGATCAGAGGTAAGCGGTGAGCCGTCCCGCGCCAAAGCATGAAATCCCCCCGCAGGATTGAGGGCCGAGGGTTGAAAAAATGCAAATAAAGATAATGCCTGATCCATCAACCATCGGCGGTGTAAAGTGGATTTACTAAGCGGGGATGGATCGTTTTTGGCCAAATCTGACCCTTCAAAACCGGCTACGGCAAGCATGGTACGTTTCCCTTTTTAAATCTCTATGTGGCCAGTGTCCCACCGCTGGCATGTGGCCTGAGGAAGGCATAGACCAAATCAATGGTCGGGGTTGGAATACCCAATCTCTGGCCTGTTTTAGCAACATATCCAAAAATACCCTCAACTTCTATTTTTTTACCCGCCGCCAGATCGTGGTACATTGAGGCATAAAGATTGGGGGGGTAATTGGCCGCAATATCCAGTTTGGCCTGTACCAAATTTGGATTGATAGCAACGTTTTTGGCCCGCGCAACCGCGGCGATTTCTTGCAAAACCCTTTTGCCGATATCAAACAATAACGGGTCTTGCATGGCCACCTCCATTGGGATTCTGCCCAATGTGGTCAGGGCCGCAACCTGAGCCAATTGCGCCAGCTTGTCCCAGAGCATTTCATCGATATCTGCGGCCAGTTCTGCGGCGAACCCGGCGCCGCGACAGGCCTTGATAAATGGCACAAGGATCGGATGGTCATTTCGGCTAGGGTGGCCAAAGGTCAGTTTGTGGCGATCGCCAGAGCCGAGATATGATATCACCCCCGGTGCCTTGATCTTGGCCGAGATGCGCGCCGCGCCACTGAACACGGTGCCTGTTTCCAGCGCAGTTGCCAGCCGCTGTGGTCCGTCGATGCCATTTAACACGCTGATCACTGCAGTGGCGTCGGTCAAGATCGGTTTGATCAAGGCGGCGGCAGGCTCTACATCATACAGCTTGACGCAAAACAGCACCAGATCCACTGCTCCGATCTCTGCCGGCATCTCCGTGGCATTGGGGTGCGAAATGACAATCTCAGGATCTGGGCCTTGCAGCCGCAATCCGCTGGTTTTCAGCGCCGCTAATTGCTGGCCGCGCGCAATAAACCATACGTCATGACCTGCCTGTGCCAATTTGCCGCCAAAAAAACCCCCAAGGCCGCCCGCGCCCATAATCGCTATTTTCATTGTCTCTCCGCAGTTAGATGATTTGATATTCGCTGA
>DDEJ01000074.1 GCA_002336405.1 Rhodobacteraceae bacterium UBA1957 | reverse complement strand
GTCTCTTCAAAACCGTCTTTTCGACACAGACTTTTCAACACTGACTTTGCAGCCGCGGTTTTTCAGCCCCGATTTTTCAATCTTGGCGCCCGACAGCCAGTTTTTACGACAGGCTTTGCGCCGGCGCCAATTCCGACAGCGGAATATGACAGCGGATCGCGTGCCCCTCGGGCGATGTTTGCCACGGCGGGATATCGCTGGCGCAAACCGGCCCCAAACTGCGCGGGCAACGGCGCTGAAACGGGCAGCCGGTTTCGGGTGGGGACAATTCCACCACATCATCGGCAGTCAGCGTCGGGGCTGTGTCGGGGTCAGGCTCCAACACAGCGCCAAGCAGAACTTCGGTATAAGGATGTGACGGCAAGGCATAAACATCTTTGGCGGGGCCAATTTCACACAGGCGGCCCTGATACAGCACCGCAACCCGGTCCGACAGCGCCCGCACCACCGCCAGATCATGCGAAACAAAGATATAGGTGGTGCCCTGACTTTGTTTTAATTCGTTCAGCAAATCCAGCACCGCCGCTTGCACCGACACATCCAGCGCCGAGGTCACCTCGTCACATAGCACCAGATCCGGCTCGGCGGCAAAGGCGCGTGCAATAGCCACCCGCTGTTTTTCGCCGCCCGATAACTGGCTTGGCAAGCGATCCAGATAATGCGCCCCAAGGCGCACCCGATCCAGAATTTCCGCACTGCGGGCATGCAGCGCCGCGCCGGTCAGTCCGAAATATAACCGCAGCGGCTGTTCCAAAATCTGGGCAATAGTGTGGCGCGGATTAAGACTGTCATCAGGGTTTTGGAAAATCAGCTGGATCCGGCGCAAATGGTCGGGGCCGCGGTTTTCCACCGCAAAAGGCAAAGGCTGGCCGCCGGCAACCGTGACGCTGCCACCAACGGGGGGCAGAAGACCCGCAATGGATTTCAGGATTGTCGATTTGCCACTGCCGGATTCCCCCACCAGACCCAGCGTTTCGCCCTTGGTAATCTGCACCGAGATATCATCTACGGTGGCCACTCCGGCCGCAGGCCGGCGCAGGATCTGATCCAGCAAAGACGGTCTGCTATAGCTGATCGACAAATCGCGCAAACTGAGCGCCACGTCACCGCCCGGTGCACGCCGCACCGGATCAGCCCCAGAGCCCATAATCGAAATTTGCGACGCCTGTTCGGGAAAATGACAGCGCACCATATCGCCACTTGGCAAAGGCGAAAGTGCGGGGCGTGCACAGCCACAGCGCTCTTGCGCAATGGCACAACGATCGACAAACGCGCATCCCAGACCGGCGCCACCGGGTGGTGGCGGGCGCCCATCCAAGGCGACCGGCAGACGCGGATCACTCAGTTTCGGGATCGAGGCCAACAAACCACGGGCATAGGGATGCATCGGGGCGGTCAAAACCTGCCGTGTGCTGCCTTGCAACACCACTTCACCGGCGTACATTACCACCACCCGGTCACAGACCCGCGCAATCGCGCCAAGATCGTGGCTGACATAAACCATCGCCATATCCCGCTCAGCGGCAATATCACGCAGCAATTCTAGAATATGCGCCTGCGTCGTCACATCCAATCCGGTGGTCGGCTCATCGAGCAACAGCGCCTCAGGCTCACCTGCCAGTGCCATCGCAATCGCCACGCGTTGTTGTTGGCCCCCTGAAAGTTCGTGCGGATACCGGGAGACAATGGTCTCGGGATCCGGCAAACGCACCTGCCCGAGCAGTTCGATGACTTTTGGCAAATGCGCGGTGTCCGGCAAATTGCGGTGCAGTTTTAACGCCTCGACCAATTGCGTGCCGATGCGGGATGTCGGTGTCAGCGATTGTCCGGAATTTTGCGGAATTAACGCAAGATGCCCGCCGCGGATCCGCTCCAGCTGTTGGCGTGTCTGGCCGAACATATCATCACCGCGGAATGTAACCGAGCCATCCATCAGCTGCAAACCGCGTTTCAGATACCCCATGGCCGCCAGGGCCAGTGTGCTTTTGCCAGATCCACTTTCGCCCACCAGGCCCACGCTTTCCCCGCGTCGAACCACCAAGTCTATGTTGCGCAATACAGGCATCATCTGACCCGACCGGCCGGTAAAACCAACGGAAATATCGGATATATCAATCAAGGGAGCGTTTTTCATACTTTAAACCGGTGCCTTTTGCGCGCGGTCAATGCCCAGCGCTTTTGCCAGCGCATCCGCCGTCAGATTGATGCCAATAATCAGCGACGACAGGGCAATCACCGGGCCCAGCACACCCCAGGGGGCAAACGACATAAAGCCCCGCGCATCGGCAATCATCAAACCCCAGTCCGGCGTGGGCGGTGACACCCCAAACCCCAGAAACGACAGTGATGAGAACGCCAGCAACATCCAAGACCACCGCATCGCACCCTCGACCATCAAGGTATCCAGAACATTGGGCACCAATTCACGGCGAATAATGGTCATCCGGCTATGGCCGCGCGCCTTGGCCGCCGAGATGAAATCGCGGGCCACCACATCATGGGTTGCGGCCCGGGCGATCCTGATCACCGGAATGCCATAGAAAAAAGCCAGCGTGGGGATCAGCACTTCGATGCCGCTGCCAAAGGTCACGATCAGCACCAGCATTTTTAAAATCCACGGCAGCGACAGAAACGCATCAACAACACGCATCAGCACCTCATCGACCCGTCCACCGACCAACCCAAATAAAATTCCCATAAAGCCGCCCCAAACCACCGCGACCGGTGTCGCAACTCCGGTGACCAACAGCGCCTCACGGCCCCCCAATAAGACACGGGTCAACACATCGCGGCCCAAATGGTCCGTGCCCAGCCAATGCTCGGACGAGGGTGGCATCAGCATCAGCATCGAATTCATAGTTTTAAAATCATATGGCACATACAGCGGGCTGGTCAGCGCCAATAGCACGTGGAACACCACAAGGCTTAGCCCAATCGCACCTGACGGTCGCGACATCACATCCCGCAACACCGTGCGCGGCCCCGAAAGAAACTTTGGTGCCGGGGTTTCAGCCGGAATTACATGTGGGGATAAATCGCTCATCCGCCCCTCATATTTAACGTCCGCAAGCGCGGATTGGCAACCATAGTCAGGATATCCGCCGTCAGGTTGACCCCGACATAGACCGAAGCCACAATCAGCGCGATTGCCTGAACCACCGGCAGGTCACGGTCTGAAATGGCGTCAATCATCATCCGTCCCAATCCGGGATAGTTAAACACCACCTCGATCACAACCACACCGCCAAGCAGCCAGGCAATCGTCAGCGCCACCACATTGATCGCCGGCAACAGGGCGTTGGGAAGCGCGTGGGAAAATACTATGCGCCAGTACGGCACACCCTTAAGCGTCGCCATCTGGATATAATCCCCCGCCATAACCTCAATCACCGACGAGCGTACCATGCGCAGTATATGCGCCATCATCACCATCGCCAAAACGAAGACCGGCAACAGAATTTCCGGAAAGAACTCCGAGGCCGGGGCACTGGCGGACGTCACGATAATCCCCGGCAACCAGCCAAGCCAGACCGAGAAGATCAAGATCAATACAGTGGCAGAGACAAATTCTGGGATAGTCATCGCAAGGATGGCCACTGTTGAAAAAAACAAATCAATCGGTCTGTCGCGCCAAAGACCCGTGATAACGCCAAGAAAAATCGCCATGGGCACGCCAACGCTCAGTGACACAGCAGCCAGAAGCAGCGAATTTTTCATCCGGTGGCCAACCAATTCAGCGATGCTTTTGCGCCCGCTGGCAGACATCCCAAGATCGCCCTGCAACGCATTTCCAGCCCATTCAAAATAGCGGGTAAGGGCGGGGCGATCCAACCCGAAATCCTTGCGGCAATTCTCAAGCATCTGGCCCTTTGCGTCACGCTCTAAAAATGCAGTGCAGGCATCCCCCGGCAACAATTCCACGCCAAGAAAAATAATCGCTGACACGATTGCAACGGTTACGGCACCCAAGAAGCACCGTCGTAACAGCATCCGCAGCATGGCTTTATTCCCAGTCGCTTATAAGATTAAAAATATCACAGGGCGCGACAGGGCGCGCCCTGTGATATTGGGGTTTAGTCCACTTCAATCAAATGCCAGCGGATCGCTTCACGCTTGACCGCATCGACATTTTTGACCCGCGCATTCACACCAACAATCTTGGTCACATGGATTGGAATAAGCGTCCCAGCGGTTTCCAACAGATGGGCCTGAGCCTTGGCATATAAAGCTTTGCGCTTGCCAAAATCCAGCTCGCGCCGGGCTGTTGCCAACAGGGTATCAAATCCTTCGTCTTTATAGAAGCTCTCGTTCCACCTAGCTGAAGACAGGTAAATCTCATGCAGAGCTTGATCAGCGGGACGTTCGTTCCACCGCGTGGCGGACACGGTTTTATTCATCCAGATTGCATTCCAATAACCGTCAGATGGTGCCTGAACAACATTGACCCGAATACCGGCTTTTGCGGCTTGCTCTTGATAGACAACCGCTAGGTTTGACCAAGATGGTTCCAGTGTCGAGACATGCACATCAACGTCAATCCCGTCGGGATAGCCGGCCTCGGCCAACAGCGCTTTGGCCTGCTCGATATCCTGAGGACATTTCAGATCAGCGCGATATTGGTCGTTGGGTTCAACAGGTGTGTCGCAAGCCACAACGGCCCCGCCGCCATAGACCAGATCAACAATTTCCTGCCGGTCGGCCGCCAAACGAACCGCTTTGCGGACCCGCGCATCGGTAAACGGCTCAACATCTGTACGAAACACCAGACCACGCCAGTTTCCGGTCGGGATCACTTGCACGTTATACTTATCTGAGCGATCCAGCAGAACGCGCTCTTGCGCCGTGACGTAGCGGTACATATCGGTCTGGCCACCCAAGAAGGCCTGAATGCGGGCCTGACCTTCGGAAATCGCGATAATTTCCATCCGTGCCAGTTTTGGCGCACCTTTATAATAATCAAGGTTTGCAACCAGAACAGTTGTGCCGTCCGCCTCGTATTTTTCAACTTTGAAAGGACCAGTTCCGATACCGGTTTCCCCAATCATATCGCCAGATCCATCTGGAATAATCCGCATCCGATAATCCATCAGTTGCAACGGCATATCGGCAAACGGCGTGTTAAGGGACATCTTGACAGTCATATCGTCAACCATGCTCACGCTTTCGATCATTTTCAAAGCGGATCGCGCCGGGCTGGTACCATCAGGGTCCAAGATACGCTCGAATGTATAGATGACGTCGGCCGCATCCAGCGTCGAGCCATCGTGAAAGGTCACACCTTCGCGCAGCTTAAAAGTCCATTCGGTTGCCTCGGCATTTGCCGACCATTCTGTGGCCAGATCAGCCTCGGGTATGCCCGCGAGATCGGGGCTGACCAGACGGTTCATAATTTTTTCGGTAATCCACTGGATACGGCCTGGCGAGCTTGGATCCAAGCTCGACTTTTCTCCAAAACCGTAATCATGAGCTTGGCGGAATGTCCCACTAGGCTCTGCGGTCGCGAGCCCTGCTGCCATAACAGCGCCAAGCGACACCGCTTTCAATAGGTAGTTCATTTGTTTTCTCCCTAGCTTTTTTAAAAGCGCAACTGTTGCCGTTGCACCCGACCGGTATAAAAGGCTGTTTGGTCTGTGTACAAATGTTGCACATTGACCGTCTCAGTCATAACTATTGTTTAAATATCCAACCGGCGCCCATTAAACAAGTCTGACACAATCTGTGTCCGTTATGGAAATTTCTGGCAAATACTATTATTGTAACAAGGTATACTTAAACCCTATGTATTGTGTATCAGGACGCTGTGATTATAAAGTTAAAAGAATGGCGCAGATGAAATTGATATCAATTGGCGGTGGCGGGTTTACCCACAGCAGTCACCCAGACCTTGATACGTTTTGTCTCCGCCACACGGTCCCTAACCCTCGGATCGGCTTTGTCGGGGTTGCCAGCGGCGATAATCAGACAAAGATAAACCGGTTTTACCAGCATTTCGAACACTGCGGTGCGACCCTTGATCATCTGCCACTTACCGCCTGTGACATCTTGGTAGCACAATGGCTTGAATCCGTTGATTTGGTCTATTTTGGCGGCGGCAATACCGCCCGAATGATCGAACACTTTGAAACTAACGGTTGGAGCGTACCCCTTATACAGGCTGCGCGCCGGGGGGTGACGATGGCTGGGGTCAGCGCCGGCGGCGTATTCTGGTTTGAGTGGTGCCTGTCGAATGCAAAAGGAAACGGTTTACAACCGCTGCGCGGTCTTGGGCTTTTGAGAGGCGGCATCTGCCCACATTACTCCAGTGAACCTCTGCGGCAGTCTTCTTTAAGAGCGGCCGTGCGCGAAAACACCATGCCCACCAGCTATGCCATCGATGACGGGGCCGCGATGGTCTTTGGGGCCGACACCGTGATTGATTTGTGCTCTGCCGCGCCCGGGGCTGGCTGTTATCAGATTTCCGGCGGGCAAGAAACGACCCACCAGACAAGAGCCGTCAGCCTAGGCGACCGTCACCTCGGCCTGCTGGATTAACCAATCACAAACCTTGCGAACACAGGATATCGCAGCCTGCCCCGGACGTGAGAGCAAATAAAAAGAACGTTGTGGCACCAAATCTATGTCGGTCAGACGAACCAGACGGCCATCGTCAATCTCACCCTGCATCAGCGGAAAAACCCCAAGCGCAGAGCCTTGGGCATCCAGCGCGGCCTGCAAGACAAAACTCGAATCCGCTATCACCGTTTCATTGTTAAATACCACGGGGTCCAAGCCCGCCACTGCGCACCAATCTGACCAATCAAGCCGGTCATGCTGGTGCAAAATCGGCCCCTGCACTAGGTCGGTGAATTTATGTAAATTAAGCCCTCTGGCTTTGCTGCGCCGGATCAATTCTGGGCTGGCCACTGGGGCATAGACAATATCCATCAACCAGCGCGATTTCAGGCCAGGCCAATGGCCGCTGCCCCAATCAACCGTAATGTCACTGCGCATCCCTTTGCTATCACCCAATCGGGACCCATGAGTGACAACCAGATCAATTTCAGGATGTGCGGCGCGAAAGCGCCCCAACCGTGGTATCAGCCAATGCGAGCCAAACATCGGCCCGACGGCCAGAGTAACCGTGTTTTTTGCGTTTAAAATATTGCTCTGAACCTCCGACTGGATTTCGCCAAACGCACGAGTCACCACCTGCGACAAGGCATTACCCTGTGTCGTCAATGAGACAGCACGGGTGTGACGAATAAATAATTTGGTCTGCCAGCTCTGTTCAAGGTGCCGTATCTGATTGCTGACAGTGGTGGCACTGACGCATAATTCATCCGCCGCATCTTTGAAACTCAACAATCGGGCAGCCGCCTCAAATGTCCGCAGGGCTGTTAACGGCAGACGCCGCACCTCTGCACTCATTGACAGCACTCCCTATAGATTAAATTTAATTTATCTATAGGGGCCCCTCAAATGACTTGTCCAGTAGGTAAATCCATGAAAATTTACCAACACCCTTACATTGGACCCTGCCATGTCGCCCACTGATCAAACCGCAACACGCACAGGCAGTAAAAAGGCTGACCGAAGGTCTGGTCGAAGGTCAAGTCGACGAGGCACAAACACCACGCAGGCCACCAAAACCCCCACAATTATTAAGCCCATAGCCGGTCGACTAAAGCCGCTAAGCGTCTCAAACCTTGAGAAAATTCATGACGCTTCTTTGGATATTTTGGCTCAGGTCGGAATAAGTGAAGCCCCTGATATTGTGATAGACACGATCACAGCTGCAGGCGGAAGTGTCACCCAAGACAACCGCCTGACCATGCCCCGCGATTTAGTGAACACAGCGCTAAAGGGCCTCAATCGGGGGTTTTCGCTGTATGGGCAAAGCTCCGACACAACCCTGAACCTGAAGGGTCCGCGCACCCATACCGGATCAGGCGGTGCCGCACCCCAGATGGTCGACACGATCAGCGGTCATTATCGTGCTGCCACATTGGCCGACTTGTATGATGCTGCCCGGCTTGTGGACCGCTTGGAGCATATCCATTTTTTTTCGCGCTCAGTTGTGGCCACAGATATGGAATCCGAGCGTGCGCTTGATTTAAACACCGCTTTTGCAGCACTGGCCGGCACCAGAAAACATGTGATGGTTAGCGCCTCTGATCCGGCGCATGTCCGAGATATTGCCGAGATGTGTTTCACAATCGCCGGCAGCGCTGAGGCGTTTCACCAACGCCCCTTCCTGTCACTGAATATCAACCACGCCGTGCCACCATTGCGGTTTTCTGCCGATGCGTGCGAGGTGTTGGCGCAAGCCGCCAAGCTTGGCCTGCCGATAATGATCAATACCTTTGGGCAGATGGGGGCCTCAAGCCCAGTGACCATGGCCGGCTGTTTGGCCCAGACCAACGCTGAAACACTGGCAGGAATGGTCTTTGCCTATTGCATAAACCCCAATGTCAAAGCACTCTATGGTGCCCGCCCGATGATCACAGATTTGCGCACTGGCGGTATGGCCGGAGGCAGCGGGGAACAAGCGATCCTTACCGCAGCAGCCAGCCAAATTGCGAAATTTTACGATCTGCCCAACTCAACCATCGCCGGCGCGACCGACAGCAAACTGCCAGACGCCCAGTCGGGATATGAAAAAGCTTTGACCGTCACAATGGCTGCACAGGCTGGCGCTAATATCATCACGCAGGCTGCGGGCACACAGGCAGGTTTGATGGCAACGTCTTTTGCCGCCTATGTGATCGATAATGATATGCTGGGCACAATTCTAAAGGCCGCGCAGCCGATTGAAGTTAGCAGCGACACACTTTCGGTGACAAGGATCAGCGATGCCGTGCGCGGAGACGGGCATTTTCTGGGGCAATCTGAGACCTATCAACGAATGAAATCAGATTTTGTCTATCCCAATCTGGCCGATCGTCGCGCCCCTGACCTTTGGCAATCTGATCCCGGCCCTGATTTGGGTCAGAAGGCAAAAGACACTGCGCTTGAAATATTAGCAACGCATTTTCCCGACCATTTGTCGCTGGACATACAAGACCAGCTGCGCCAGAAATTCGCGATTGAGCTGCCACGAGAAAGGATGCGACCCAAATGAAAATCGCGATTATCGGTGTCGGCGCTATGGGGTCGGTCTATGCCGCCTTACTGGCCGAAGCGGGCCACGAGGTCTGGGCCGTCGATCCTTGGCAAGAGCATGTCGAGGCGATCGTTACAAAAGGGCTACGCGTCGAAGGCGCCAGTGGAGACCGAATAATTAACGGAATTAACGCCACAGTTAATGTGACAGACGTTGGCCCCTGTGATCTGTGTATCATCGCCACTAAAGCCAGCCAAGTTGCTGCAGCCGCATGCGCCGTCGCCCCTGTCATCGGCACGAATGCACTGGTTTTGACAATCCAGAACGGACTTGGCGCGGGTGACCGCATCGCCGAGCATATGGCAACTGAAAATGTTCTGCTCGGTGTGGCCGACGGCTTTGGTGCGTCGATGAAAGCGCCCGGACACGCCCACCATAACGCGATGAAGCTTATTCGCATCGGCGAATTGGGCGGCGGGATGACCGACCGATTACAAACCCTAGAACAGCAATTGCTGACAGCGGGGTTTCAGGCCAAAGCCTTTGCCGATATAACGCAATTGATCTGGGAAAAATTTTTGTGCAACGTAACTTTCAGCGCGCCCTGCACAGTGTTTGATAAAACCATAGGGCAGCTCATGGCTGATGCTGATCACTGGCGCATTGCGCTTGGCGCAATGCACGAAGCATACCGCATCGCCCGACACAGAGACATCCCACTCAGCTTTGACAATCCAGAGAGCTATGTCACAAGCTTTGGTGCCAATATGCCCAACGCACGGCCATCTATGTTGTTGGATCACATGGCAAAACGGCCTTCAGAGCTGGATGCCATCAACGGCATGGTACCTGTCATGGGCCGGCAAGACGGGTTTGACACGCCGTATAATGACACACTGGTGGCCGTGCTAAATGCCCGCGAAGCGACTTTTTCAGGAGACCCGTCATGAAACTTGCCACCATCCGCCACCGCGACCAGACGCTTTATGGACAGGTGAGCGGTGACTGGTTTTATCCGGCTGAAGCAGCTCTGAAAACCCGGTATACAACGCTGAAAGATCTGATCACTGACGGAGCTTTGACGCAATTGGCCGCACAGCAGACCAGACAAGAAGATGGCATTAACCTCGCACACGTGAGCTATCTACCGCCTATTCCAGATCCCGGAAAAATTATCTGTGTCGGGCTGAATTACCGCAAACCCTATCCAGTTGACGGGGTTGCCCCCCCAAACCCCAGCCAAATCATCCTGTTTGGCAAAGAGCGCGACACCCTATTGGGCCACCAGCAGAAACTGGAAACGCCGGCCGGGCCGGCCGCCCATAGTTTTGATTTCGAAGGTGAGATTGCAGTAATTATTGGGACCGGCGGCCGCCACATCACTGCAGACGACGCGATGACACATGTGCTGGGATATTCGATCTTTAACGATGGATCAGTGCGCGATTGGCAAAAGCACAGCATCTATGCGGGAAAAAATTTTTCTGGATCAGGCTCGTGGGGGCCATGGATCACCACAGCTGATGAAATCAAGAACCCCGCTACAATGTCGCTGACCACCCATTTGAACGGTCAGCAGATGCAAAATACGACAGCAGATCAGATGATCTATTCCATTGCAGCGCAAATTTCATACGCATCCCATCTTTATGAACTGCAACCCGGGGATATCATTGCCACTGGCTCACCTGATGGCACCGGCGGTAGCCGCACACCAAAACGATATTTACAAGAGGGAGACCTCTTAGAAATTGCCGTGTCGGGTATAGGATTGCTTCAAAATAATATTTAAACCGATCTGGTGGGACAAAAATAAATCAATACGTGTTTTTTGGCACATATATGTATCAATTTTTAACACTCAATATCAATCATTTTGATAGAGATGCATGGACGTTGATATTATACGTTCTAATGGGGTTCGAATTACATCTAACTGTATCAGTTGAATAAGAATGTGGCATTTATGAATACCGGTAAGTCCCGCGAAGAAAATTTCGATCCGGATTTTGAACGCCGAATTCTTATAAGCCGTCTGGCACTTTCCGTTTTGCTAACTTTAACCTCTATTTGGACTGTGGTTTTTTTAATCTCAAACGATTTAGTCAGTGCAGCAATCTTTGGGAGCCTGTCGCTGCTTTATGCGCTTTCTCTTTTGCTTTTTCGATTGGGTTACTTACTTTTTGCGCGGGCTTTTTGGCTGTTTACCGCCTCTACAGCAATTTTTGCATGCATCGTGTTTGGGCAACCATTTACCGATCTTGATTATCTGTTTTTACCAATCATGACACTGCCCTTATTGGCCTTTTCTTGGAAGTACGAGCGAAAATTTTTGCTATTCTTTGCCGCACTGCCGCTTATCCTATGGACAGCAAGTATTTATTTCTCACTGGCTGGAAGCTCAATTTTTTATTTTGGTATCCTACCGGTTTCATTCAGTATCGAGCTTGATAAGATCAATGCGGGGTTGCGCGTTACAACAGTGGCCCTTTTGATTGCCGAGCTGTCATATTTTACTTTTCTGGTGTCTACTCGAGAAATTGATTTGCAAAATGCGCGCGAAAATGCAGAACAAGCTTTGCATTCAAAAAGCACCTTTCTTGCTAATATGAGTCATGAAATTAGGACCCCGATGAATGGTCTCATCGGGATGATTGCTGTGCTGGAAAGAACAGGTGGCACTGATGATCTCGCACGTACAATCAAAACAATCCGGCATTCCGCCTTTTCGCTCCTGAGAATTATTGACGATATTCTGGATACTTCGAAAATGGAAGCTGGTGAATTAGACATTCAGTATGCGAGGTCAGAATTCAGACCCATAATCGAGGGCGTTGCCACCACACTGCAGACAATGGCAGACGATCGTGAGGTGGAATTGCGTCTCTATATCGATCCGAATGTGCCAGAATGGGTGTTGATCGATTCAGGACGATTGCGGCAAATTTTGCTAAATATTTTAAGTAATGCACTCAAATTTTCCGCGTCTGATCTAATCAACCGTGCCGCAGAAGTCTTTTTTCACCTGGAGTATGTGAATGGTACGGATTTACGTGTGATCATAGACGATAACGGTATCGGTATGTCTAGCACCGTGAGGGATAATTTGTTCAAACCCTTCATCCAAGGTGAGACACCGACCAAGAGGCGAGTGAAGGGCACAGGACTTGGACTGGCAATCACCGCAAATCTTTTGAAGCGGATGCATGGGGAAATTAATATAGAAAGCACGGAGGGATCGGGAACCACCGTCACGATTACAATGCCAATACAAAGTTTTAATGGTCCGGATACCCTTACCAGTCTTGCCGACCTCAAAATTGTTTGGTTAACTGAGCCAGGCTCTTGGTCACCGCGCCATTTTTGTACTTTCTTTGCACGGTCTCGCTCAAATTTTGTCTTTTATCAGACCGATGAAAAACTCTCAGATATCGAACTCCCAACCTCAGAGGGGACGATTTTTATTCTGGCCGCCGCCAGTGACACAGTTTCACAAGGGTGGCAAAACCTATTGCGCATCCAGCATAATCAACCAAAATTTATCTTGCTGAGCAAAAGCCGTAGTGAACGTCTTGGACGGATTGAGCCAGACAGTTACCGCATTCAGGTTTTACCAATTCTTGGGTCCGAGCTTCATAAAGCAGTGGCAGTATTAAAAGGCAGTCAAATTTGTGAGGCCGCGCCACCGATCCACACAGAAGCCGAACAAAAGAAATTTTCAGATATCAAATTACGTCGTGCGGCAAAATCAGTATTGGTGGTTGAAGATAATGAGATAAACGGCGTGGTGATGCTCAAGCAACTTGAGGTATTGGGATACAGTGCAACGATCGCCTGTAATGGCCAAGAAGGCCTAAAGAAATGGCAAAGCGGCTGGTTTGATCTGGTGCTAACAGATTGCCATATGCCAATCATGGATGGCTATGAAATGGCCCAGAGTTTACGCCATAAAGAGGCGGAAAAAGGACTTGAACGGACACCGATTATTGCAGTCACAGCCAATGCTCTGGCGGGTGAATCCGATAAATGTCTGGCCAACGGTATGGATGACTATATTTCAAAACCCGTTGAATTAGATATATTAGAAGCTAAAATATTAAGTTTTTTAAACATCTGAGATCAGGTTCTGTGGAACAGGAATTCTCTTCGGCTAAGCCCGGCGCGTTGAAAATAACCAACGCGCCGATGTTATATTATGAGGTATTTTGTGGGCGTTGCAGCCGCCTGCCTAGAGGCTTGCGTCAAGTGCCGCTGCGATCGCATCGCCCATTTCACTTGTCGTGGAAAAAGCGGCACCCTCAACATTAAGCAAATCAGCCGTGCGATAACCATCAGCCAGTACCGTCTCAACCGCTTGTTCAAGGCGATCTGCCTCAGCACCCTGATCAAAGCTATAGCGCAACGCCATCGCAAAACTAAGGATACAAGCAATCGGATTGGCCTTACCCTGCCCTGCAATATCAGGCGCAGAGCCATGCACCGGCTCATACAGGGCTTTTGGCCGCCCATTAGCCATCGGTTGGCCCAAACTGGCCGATGGCAACATGCCAAGACTACCGGTCAACATCGCTGCCGCATCTGACAACAAATCGCCAAACAGATTATCGGTGACGATCACATCAAACTGTTTAGGCCAGCGGCAGAGCTGCATCGCACCCGCATCAGCATACATATGGCTAAGTTCCACATCAGGATAATCGTCGTCATGCACCTTTTGCACCACTTCGCGCCACAATACGCCAGATTCCATCACATTGGCTTTTTCCATTGAACAGACTTTGTTTGACCGACGCCGCGCCAATTCAAACGCCGACCGCGCAACGCGGTCAATTTCGCTTTCGGTATAACGCTGGGTGTTGATGCCAACCCGTTCATTTCCTTCTTTGAAAATGCCGCGCGGCTCGCCAAAATAGATCCCCGAAGTCAGTTCGCGAATAATCATGATATCAAGCCCGGCCACGACTTCGCGCTTCAGCGACGAAAAATCAGCCAGAGCATCAAAGCATTGCGCCGGTCGCAGATTGGAAAAAAGATCCATTTCTTTGCGCAGCCGCAGCAGGCCGCGTTCGGGCTTGTCGTTAAAATCAAGCGCATCATATTTTGGACCACCTACAGCGCCCAGAAGCACCGCATCAACCTCTTGCGCTTTGGCCATGGTCGCATCCGTCAAAGGCGTGCCGTGCGTGTCATAAGCGATACCGCCAACCAAATCTTCGCTCACATCGAAATTCAGATCCCGTTTTTCACCATACCAGCTGATGATCTTGCGAACCTCAGCCATGACTTCGGGGCCAATCCCGTCGCCAGGAAGAATAAGAAGAGATGGGGTGCTCATTGACACTGTCCTTACTAATATTTTCTTATATAGCTCCTATCGGTTGCCATAGTCAGGGTCAAGAAACGAAGGCTGGCGTTGCCCGCTCAGGTATCAGGGCATAAATGATGTGTCGTTTTGTGATTAAACAATGTTTTTTACAGATCATAACTAAACGTTTGTTGGGGTTTGCTGGAAGATTTGAAAGCCCATTCCCATTCTGGATCTGGATTGCCAAAAAATAAAGTATTGGTCAGTTATTCAGAATTTCCGAAATTGGAATTCTATTGTTCTGCCTCATTGCTTGATAAGCTCTCAGCCCACCTTATTGACCATGCCCCAAAAGGTTTCAGAATCACAAACAATTCTGCTCCAGCGACTGTGAGTTGATAGCCTGTGTTCCCACGCGCCACGAGGCCACTTGATGTCAGCTCTTTTAGGCGCTTGTTCAAAACCGTCGGCGAAACCTTCTCACAATTGTGTTGAATTTGGCGAGAAGTCGTTGGCCCACCTGAGAGGTGCCAATCCTTCTGATATGGTTCTTTTTATATCTTCATAATATTCATTAAAAACAGTAAGTTATTCAAATATTTGGCTGAAAATTAGCCT
>DDEJ01000166.1:27301-46910 GCA_002336405.1 Rhodobacteraceae bacterium UBA1957 | reverse complement strand
AACCTATTGCTAAAATTCTTTTTTCACACGCGGCATCAAGGCCCGGATGCGATCAAAAATCACATCTCGCACTTTGCCGCCGCGCGGCGGATCGCGCAAACCCATCAGCAACGCTTGCTCTGGCACAGAACGTCGCGGCCATGTCAGAGCTTCGAGCACCGCACGCGCAGATGCCGGCAAAACCTCTGGAATTGGAAACCCGTTGAGAACCGCCCAGACACCGCTCCACAAGCGTCCTGTGGCCCACGGGTTGTAGCCACCGCCACCCAGCACCAACAGCCTTGGCGCCATATTTTTCAATGCCGAAACGGCAGACCAATGCGCCGCGTTGGACAGGGCCAGCCGCGATAGTGGATCTTCATAAACGGCGTCTGCCCCACATTGCAAGACAATCGCCTGTGGCTGATGGCGGGCCACCGCAGGTAAAATAAGCTGGGTAAAAATTGCCTCAAACTCGCTGTCATTGGTGCCTTTTGGCAGCGGGATATTCAGCGACACACCCCCTGCATGGTCGTTTAATGCCCCGGTGAAGGGCCAGCGCCGCTCTTCGTGGGTCGAGACGAGTAATATGCCCTCTTGGCCCGAAAACGCCGCTTCGACACCATCACAGTGATGGGCATCAATATCGACATAGGCAATCTGTTCAAGCCCTTGCCGCCGCATTGCCAATATCGCCAGAACTGGATCATTGAGATAACAAAACCCATTGGCGCGATCGGGCATGCCGTGATGGGTTCCCCCGCCGGGATTGAATACGCTGCCGCCGTGCCTTAATAATTCCACCCCCAAAAGGCTGCCCCCTGCCGCAGTGGCGGGACGGCGGTACATTTCCGCAAAGACCGGATTTGAGACGGTGCCAATATGATACCGCAACCGCGTTGCATCTGACACCTGCCCTGCGCTTTCAGCTGCTTGCAAAGCCGCAATATACTGCGGGCAATGAAACGCATGCAGTGCCGCAGGTTTGGCGCACGGGCTGGTGCGGTATTGCGCTGGCGGCAACCAATCAAGAGCGCGACAAAGATCCATCACAGTGCTGACCCGGGGGATCGCCAACGGGTGGCGGCCCCCATAGCTTGAGCCGCGATAGATCGCAGAGCCGATAAATACCGGCGCTGGACCAGCGGCCATCAAACAGTGGCCATTGCAGAGACGAGGAAAAATAACATAGGGAGGAGCTAGCGCTCCGTTGTGGTGCCGGCAAGACCACGCAACTGCGGTTTTAATCTGCGCCAAGCACGTCTTGATAAAAAATCTGGAGCCACAATGCCAAAGATGATTGATTTTTTGCGCTCTGGTCAGGCGGCTCTGACGGCGCTTTTACTCGGCTTTGGTGCCATCGGCGGGTTTCTTGCCAGTCTGCTGCAGATCCCGATGCCCTGGCTCACCGGAAGCTTGGCGCTATCGGCTGTGGTTGTGCGCTTTACCCGCCATAAGTTACCTGAAAATTTTCAGTTTCCCCCTAAGATTCGCGAGATTTTCATCGCCGTCATTGGGATTATGATCGGCGTTCAGGTGCAGCCAGAATTTCTGCAAGACCTGCCCCTGATCGCGCTCAGCCTGACGCTGATGACGCTCTATGTTCCGGTGGCGCATTCCATCAATTATCTGATTTATCGCCATGCGGGGGGCTATCCTGCAGCAACTGCATATTTTGCCGCCGCACCGGGTGGGTTAATGGAGAGCTTGGTGATCGGTGAAAAGCATGGTGCCGATCCAACATTATTGGCCTTACAGCAGTTCCTTCGGGTCATTTTGGTGATCACGGTGGTGCCGCTGGCAATCTCGCTCTGGATCGGCTCACCGGTTGGCAGTGCGGATGGTCTGGCCCAGCAGCTGCCTAAAATGAGCCTGCCGCTTTGGCAAATGCTACCGCTGCTGGTGATCACCGGCGCGGTGGGCGCGGTGGTAGGGCGACGAATAAAACTGCCCGCAGGGCATCTAACCGGACCGTTGATCGCAGCAGCTTTGGTCAATGTCAGCGGTCTGGTCAGCCTGTCGTTGCCAGTGTGGCTGGTGGTGGTGGCGCAGATTGTCATCGGAGCCAGTCTGGGCATGCGGTTTCTGAACATGGGTGCGGCGCTGATTGTGCGCGGCATCGGGTTAAGCGCACTGTCGGTCGGCGCAATGCTGGGGCTTGGTGTACTATGTGCGCTGAGCCTAGGGTGGGTCACAGGCCAACCATTTGATGTATTGCTTATCTGCTTTTCACCCGGCGGGGTGACAGAAATGTCATTGATTGCGCTCAGCTTGGCGGCGAACCCGGCCTATGTGACGCTGCATCATATCTACCGTATTTTTCTGACCGTGATCTTGATGGGATTTGGAGCGAAATATTTGACACGAAACAACTCAAATATTTAGTTTCTCTTCTAGATTGATCCAGTCCTGTTCTGCGGCGGCAAGGGCCGTCTGCCGTGCGGTCAAGGCCTCGGTCGCTTTTTGAAACTTTACCGGCGCGGCGCGGTACAGGTTGGGATCCGACAGTAACGTCTCAAGCTTGGCAATTTCCGCCTCTAACCGTTCCATTACATCTGGCAGGCCTTCTAGGCGGTGTTGTTCGGTGAACGACAAGCCGGTTTTGGCCGCAGCTTTTTTACTCGACTTTGATTTCACCGGTGCGTATTTAACCGACGCACCAGCGGTCTCTATTGCCTTTTTTTGCGCCTGATAGTCGGACCAACCCCCGGCATACACCGTCACGGTGCCGGTCCCTTCCATCACCACGGTCGTCTTTGCCACGCGATCCAGAAAATCGCGGTCGTGGCTGACCAAAAGTACTGTGCCGTCATAATCGTCCAGAAGTTCCTGCAACAAATCCAACGTCTCCACATCGAGGTCGTTGGTCGGCTCATCGAGCACCAAAAGATTGCTTTCGCGCGCCATCAATCGCGCCAGCAACAGACGGGCTTTTTCCCCGCCAGACAGCGAGCGTACTGGCGCGCGCGCCTGACTGTCGTCAAACAAAAACTCTTTGAGATAGCCCACAACATGGCGCGGTTGGCCACGCACCAGAATCTGGTCGGCCTTTCCCGACACCCGCATTTCGGGATCACCGGTCAGGTTTTCCCACAATGTCAGATTCGGATCGAGCCGAGAGCGGGCTTGATCGAACACTGCGGGCATCAACCCAGTGCCAAGTTTGACCGTGCCCTGATCTGGCGCGATCTCGCCCAATAACAGTTTCAACAACGTGGTCTTACCCACACCGTTGGGGCCGACAAAAGCCACGCGGTCGCCTCTTTGAATTTTGATAGAAAAGTCGTTCAAGATGACCTTGCCGTCATATGTTTTCGAGATCGACGTCACTTCTGACACTTTCTTGCCAGATTTTTGTCCCGTTTCCAGCACCATGCCTGCCGCACCCTGACGCCGAATCATCGAAGCGCGTTCACTGCGCAAGTCTTGCAAGGCGCGCACGCGGCCCTGATTGCGTTTTCGTCTGGCACTGATACCCTCCACCGCCCAACGAGCTTCGGATTTAATTTTGCGATTGAGCTTATGGCGCTGCTGGTCTTCATCTTCCCAGACCTTGTCGCGCCAGGCCTCAAAACCGCCAAAACCAATTTCCTGGCGGCGCGTCTGACCGCGATCAATCCATAGCGTTGCGCGGGTCAACTCGTTAAGAAGCGCCCGGTCATGGCTGATCATCACAAAGCCAGCGCGCGCAGACCGCAGTTCTTGCTCAAGCCAGCCGATCGCGTCGATATCAAGGTGATTGGTCGGTTCGTCCAACAGCATAAGACCGGGGGCTTCAGCCATCAGTTTGGCCAGCGCTGCGCGCCGTCGTTCGCCCCCCGACGCGGTACTAACCGGACGGTTGGGATCAAATTTCAACTTTTCACCCGCCCGTTCGACACGGTACATCTCGCCGGGCTCAAGCGCACTGATGGCAAAATCACCCAAGGTGGCAAAGCCGGTCATGTCAGGATCTTGCTGCATATATCCAACGCTACAACCGGGGGCCACAAAGCGCGCCCCACGATCAGCCTCAACCAGACCGGCCATAACCTTCATTAAGGTTGATTTTCCGCTGCCATTACGCCCAACCAACGCCAGCCGATCTCCCGGTTGGACAACAAGATCCAGCGCATTGAACACCGGATCACCGCCAAAGGTCAGCGAAATGTCATTGAGTTGTAATAAAGGAGTGCGTGCCATAGCTCCCGCTATCGCGCCGGACAACAAAGGTCAATGCGGCGTATTCATGGCACCATGGCGCGCAACAACCGCTTGCGCGCGGCCGGTATCTTCGTGATTTCAACCCCGGTAAAGACGTGCAGCGTGCGCATATGGTGATCTACCACAGCGTGATCACTGACCCAGCCCCCCATCATAAGGTAAAATTTTAACAACGGCGGCAGCCGGGCGAGCGCCAATTTGAGATCCAAACACCGATCAAGTCGTTTGGAAAACCGAAACACATCGGGGGCCTTTTCGTGCGGACGCCAACATTCAGGCGCCAGATAACGGGCTTTCAACAATGCAAAAGCGTCGAGATAACGCGCGGCATCGAGACCGGCAAAAGAGCTGCAACCAAATAGCAAACGGACGTTATTTTGGTCGACATAGCGGCTCATAACTGCCCAAGCCAATCGCAGTATATCAGGGTCCTTGATGTCCGGGGAGACACAAAAACGCCCCATCTCGACCATCCGACCTTGGAATTTTTCAAGCGCTGAAAGCTGATAGAACTGAGCCGAATAGCTGTCTTTGATGGGCGTGGTTTCACAGATGGGCAGTATCCTAAAACAACACACCAAACCGCCGCTTACCCGATCTTCGATCAGTATGTGGCTGCAGACAAGATCATAGCGATCCCGATCCAGCCTTTTTGCATCCGTCGGCTGCCCGACTGAAGTAAAAGCACGACTACGCAACTTTTGCGCCGCCTCAATATCATACCTGTTTTTTGCAACCCGCACACTGTAGCGGCCTTTTGAAAATGGTCTCATAGGCAATCACCCAGCTCTTAATGCTGACAAAACCGGAGTGCCCCGGTCAAAATCGTGCCGTGGGCGGCCCGCTTATTATTCTAAAAGGCTTCCAGCGGAAATGTTGCCGATATTGGCAAACAGCTGGCTTAATACGCCTTTGTTGACATCGCCACCTTTGGTTACCCGCCGACTCAATGTAATCACCTTACCATCTTTCAAACTGTAGCGCCCGATGTTTGTCAGCACATCTTCGTCATCAAAGCTTATTGCCACAACATTGCGTTCAATCACCGCTGCCTCTTTGTATGTCATGTGCCTGACGCGAGTGTGAACATAGTAATAACCGCCAGCACCTTGCATCCCCGACATCGCAGGAGCCCCAAAGGCCTCATCGACTTCGGCCCGAGTATCCACCCCAACCACCAATGTTGCCAGTCCAGTCTCGTCCGGTACGTAGCCATGATTGCGAAATTGGGGACTACAACTGTCCAGCGCGAGCAAAGCCAAGCCAATAAGTGCCGATTTCAATCCAAATGATCCTGCTGACACAGCCGCCCCCTTGCGTTGGTTCATGTCGCCAACTATCTGGGTTACAGAAGCTTTGCGATCGGTTCAAGGAAGGACACCCACCGCTGATGCCCTCTAATTCCCAAACACATACACTGCAGGTCGCAGATTTAAAAGATCATGCAGACAACACGTTCGATCTTAGACCGGATGCAGAGACTTGCCACCGAATCGCAAGTGATCTGGACCTGTTATCGCTGCGCAAACTGTCCATCAAAGGCAGTGTACAGCCAAACGGCCAGAGGGGTTGGCGATTGTCGGCCCGGTTGGGTGGAACCGTTCAACAAAGTTGTGTGGTCACCCTGGCCCCAGTGACCACCCGACTAGAGGAGGCCGTGATAAGGCTCTATGAACCGCTAACCGAAGAACCTGGAGAAAGCAGCGAAACCGAAATGCTTGAGGATGTAAGCATGGATCCGCTGGGCCGTGATATTGACTTAATCGAGATCATAACAGAATCGATTTCACTGGCCCTACCAACCTATCCAAGGTCGCCAAAAGCCACTCTGGGTGATACACGGGTGACCGAACCCGGCAAAGTGCCTCTCAGCGACGAAGACATCAAACCCTTCGCCGGTCTGTCTGCGTTGAAGGCCACTTTGGAGAATCCCGACTAAAACCAAGAGATATAACGCTTGCGTGTGATAAAAAATCTTATATTTTGAGGTCTTTGTTCACTTATGGGGTTGTCAGCAAGCGGCGTTCAAGAATATGACCGCTCCAACACCAATCACCCGCGCCTCTGGCGCCAAAAACGAATTTGAGGTTGAGACATGGCCGTCCAGCAAAATAAAGTCTCCAAGTCACGCCGCAACAACCGCAGAGCACATGACGCTTTGGTTGCTGCGAATCCAAACGAATGCCCGAACTGTGGCGAATTGAAACGGCCGCATCACGTCTGCGGATCATGTGGCTATTATGCAGACCGCGAAGTGGTTGCATTGGTTGACGAGATTGATCTGGACGAAGACGCAGCGTAGCACCCCAGATTGCCCCGCATGCCAGCACTGACAAACCAGACAGAAGCGGGTGAAAAGACCACTATCCTGAGCGTAGATGCAATGGGTGGGGATCACGGGCCGTCAGTTGTGGTCGCGGGGCTGTCAAATGCTGCATCACAGCATGCAGAACTGGGTTTTATCCTGCATGGGGATCGTACCGAGCTTTTGCCGCTGGTCGCCCAAAATAAGATTCTGACTGGCCGTTGCGACATTCGCGACGCCAAGGGGGTGGTCATTATGACCGACAAACCCAGCCAAGTCATACGCACAGGTAAAAATACATCCATGTGGTCAGCGCTCGAATCAGTGCGCTCAGGCGAGGCATCGGGCTGCATCTCATGCGGCAATACCGGCGCGCTGATGGCGCTTGGAATGATTCGTCTGCGCAAGCTACCTGGTGTGGACCGTCCGGCGATTGCGGTGTTGTGGCCCTCTCGGAATCCGCAAGGCTATAATGTCATGCTGGATGTTGGCGCCGATATTCGCGCAGACGCCGAGGACCTGATGCAATATGCGGTCATGGGGGCCTGCTATGCACGTATCGGTTCGAATATAGATCGCCCACGAATTGGTTTACTTAATGTTGGCGTCGAAGAACATAAGGGCCGCGCTGAATTGCATGCCGCGCACAAGTTGATAGCAGGCGGAACCGAGAACGGGAACTACGACTTTCTTGGCTTTGTCGAAGGCGGAGACATACCCGGCGCATCAGTGGACGTTATTGTTACCGACGGGTTTACAGGCAATATCGCCCTCAAGACGGGAGAGGGCACAGCCAGCTTGATTGGCGACTTTCTAAAACAAGCCTTTAGATATTCAATCTTTTCGCGCATTGCTTCGGCTCTGGCACTGTCGTCCCTGCGGCGCCTCAGCCGGCGTATTGACCCGCGTTCCGTCAACGGCGGTGTGTTTCTCGGGCTCAACGGCACAGTGGTAAAGTCACATGGATCAGCTGACGCAACCGGGGTAGCGGCCGCCGTCAATTTAGCATTTCAACTATCAAAATCTGATTTCAACAATGAATTGGCAACACGGCTTGCATCATCCGCTGACGCAGCGCACAGTGCCACAGCGATAGAAACTGAGCTTAAGATCGATATGAAAACATGACAACGCGCGCTGTAATAAAAGGGGTTGGGCATTATCTGCCAGACCGGATTGTCCCTAACTCTGAATTTGCCGCAACCTTGGATACCTCCGACGCCTGGATTAGATCCAGATCAGGCATAGAGCGCCGTCATTTTGCCGCAAAAGGTCAAGGAACGTCCGATCTGGCCTCGCGTGCCGCCACCGCAGCCCTGCAGGACGCTGGATTAACGGCTAACGATTTAGACACAATTATTGTGGCTACCTCAACGCCTGATCTGACATTTCCTTCAGTTGCCACGATGGTTCAGGGCTCGATTGGCATGACCCGAGGATTTGGCTTTGACATTCAGGCCGTCTGCGCTGGATTTGTGTTCGCGTTGTGTAATGCCAACGCATTGATTGCGTCCGGCCAGGCCAAACGCATCATGGTCATCGGCGCCGAAACATTTTCTCAATTGATGGATTGGACTGACCGCGCCACCTGTGTGCTGTTTGGCGATGGAGCTGGTGCACTGATTCTAGAGGCCGAACATGGCAACGGCGATAATTCAGATCGCGGCATACTGGCGACAGACCTGAATTCGGACGGCAGGTACCGTGATATTCTCTACGTCGATGGCGGGGTCTCTAACCAGACCGTTGGACATCTGCGCATGGAAGGTAAAGAAGTGTTTCGCCATGCCGTTGAAAAACTCTCTTCGACGGCGCAACGTTCAATGGAAAGCGCAGGTATCACCAATAGCGATGTAGACTGGATTGTGCCTCATCAAGCCAATATTCGCATTATACAAGGCATTGCGCGCAAAATGGGTGTGCCACTGGACCAAGTGATTATAACTGTACAAGACCATGGCAATACCTCGGCGGCATCGATTCCGCTGGCGATGTCAGTTGGCAAGAAAAGCGGCAAAATCAAAACCGGTGATCTGATTGTCACTGAGGCGATTGGTGGAGGTCTCGCATGGGGCTCAGTCGTTCTTAGATGGTAGAATCAATACAACATTCAATCAAATGTTGTGCCATATCCCTCAAGCTGCTAGTTTAAATTTATTTCATGAAATAAACGGGTTGTTATTGACTCCGAAATTCCTGTGGACCTACACTGAAACAAACTAAGGTGAGAATGATGGTAGAAAAAACTTTGACCCGAATGGATCTCAGTGAAGCGGTCTTTAACGCCGTTGGGCTGTCAAAGAACGAGAGCGCAGATTTAGTGGAAAATGTTCTCAAGCACATGGCGGATGCGCTTGTTGATGGGGAACAAGTTAAAATCTCCTCGTTTGGAACCTTTAGTGTCCGCAACAAAACAGAGCGTGTCGGTCGCAATCCCAAGACCGGCGAGGAAGTGACAATAGAACCGCGGCGTGTCTTGACCTTCCGCCCCTCTCATCTGATGAAAGATCGGATTGAGACAGGAAACAAGC
This sequence comes from Rhodobacteraceae bacterium UBA1957, assembly GCA_002336405.1. Lineage (GTDB taxonomy): Bacteria > Pseudomonadota > Alphaproteobacteria > Rhodobacterales > Rhodobacteraceae > CPC320. The sequence goes on along the minus strand of DDEJ01000166.1, from coordinate 37,892 downwards.
GCTAAGGAGACAGCGCCGATATGGTGAAATCTGCAGACGCCTTTCGAACGATCCGTGAAGTGTCTGATGTTCTAAAAACACCGGCGCATGTGCTAAGATTTTGGGAAAGTAAGTTTTCGCAAATCAAGCCGATTAAGCGGGCGGGCGGGCGGCGGTATTACCGCCGTGCTGATATAGAACTGATATCAGGCATCAAAAAGCTGCTGCATGACGATGGGATTACGATTCGCGGCGTACAGAAAATTTTGCGCGAACAGGGTGTGAAACACGTTGCATCCCTACAAAGCGGGCTTGAGCCAAAAATCGACGGTCCGACGGTACCATCTGAAAAAGTAACGAAAATTGCACAGCGTCTTGTCACAGAGCATGATGCTATTAAATCAAATGATATCAATAGATTAAACCAAAAAAATAAATCTGAAATTTCTGAAACTGGCACGCAGATCAGCACAAAACCCAACACTGACGCGGGCACCGGATCAACGCCTCGTAAGGCCGAAACAGTAAAAGAGCTTGGCAGCCAAATTTCATTGTTTGATGATTTACCGATATCCCCCAACCCGGCCGCGAAAGTGGAAAAGAGCAACCAAAGCAAGCCGACCGCGCCAGTCGCCATTGCATCCATTGAACCGGATACAAACACTTTGAATGACAACGAACTGGTGCCTGAAATCGCAGCACAATTGGCGCAGAATACCCCAAATGAAAATAGTGCTTCGGCGACAGAAATGCCAAAGCCGGGTACCAATAACGTCAGCCAGGAAAAATCCGAAGCCGTAGGGGCAGGTCCATTACACTACCTGGCTGACATCAGTGATTTACGGCCGGGCCAGGAAGAAGCCCTGCCCAAACTGCGCGACCGGTTGAAGGATATTTTTCCTAATCCCGAATAATTGCAATCGGGCGTCAAGTTTTTGATTTAGCGCTTGCCACCTGCCCCAAAAGCAGTACAACCCGTCCATCGTCGGGCTATAGCGCAGCCTGGTAGCGCGTCCGTCTGGGGGACGGAAGGTCGCAGGTTCGAGTCCTGCTAGCCCGACCACTTTTACAGTGTCGACCGACGAATCGAACGTTTATCAAGACGATATATTATCGACCCAAACAGATTTGAGGTTGCTTTATTATGCTAATTTGCTCTCATATCTATGCTTACACAGGGCACATATTTAATCTCACCCAAAAAATTTCGACCTGATTCCCCTTGTCTGGCATAGCTACTCTAGACGGTTGCGATTAAATCGGTGCCGGGTGTTATATTTTGAAACGATCACTTATACGCATTTGTCCTAAGCCTGCCCACTCTGTTTAAGCGTCTGCGGTCCGAGACCATTGCCACCACTCAACAGTTAAAAGAACAGACACAAGATGGTTTCTATTTGCATATGTAGGACGCATTTTATCTTCACAGTCCAAGGTCGATGAACCGCGGCCTTCTACCATCTAACGATCTTGACCTGCGATGGCACCAGAATAGAAACACGAGCCGCGAGACCGACTTTCCCAAAATAGGACTCGCTGACACTATCGAAATTCATATGTTTGGGGAAGCAACAAGAGCATGATCGCCTTAGGCTTTACAATCCAGTCAGATTTGATTTGAAAAATGTGTTCCACTTGTGAAGGTTCATGAATCAGCTATACACAATTCAGAATTATCCCAGATCTGGCGGTAGAAACATCATCCCGAGACTGCAGAGAAAATTTGTCGCCGGGACAATAGCTGCACAAAACAGTGGCCGAAAAGGTGTAATAGAGACTTATGATGGGACATTTAAACCAACCCGACCAGTCAGATAGGCCATGCCGCAAGGCCTGGGCTTTGTCCTTTTGAAAGAGATCGTAATGACCGGCGTTTTACCCAGCCAAGACTTAAAGACAATGATCAAAGAGGGCGTGATTGACGCCAAGCCACAGATTATTTCGGAACAGATTCAACCCGCCAGTTTGGACCTGCGGCTCGGATCCCGGGCCTATCGCGTCCGCGCCTCTTTCCTTACGGGTGAAAACCAAACGGTTTCCGACCGCTTGGCAGAGTTCCAGATGCATGAAATCGATCTGCATCAAGGGGCCGTATTGGAAAAGGGCTGTGTCTATGTCGTACCCTTGATGGAGCAGCTTGATTTGCCGGCGGGCACACAAGCCGTGACCAACGCAAAAAGCTCTACCGGCCGTCTCGATCTGTTGACCCGGACAATCACTGACTACAGCACTGAATTTGACCGGATTGCAGCGGGTTATCGCGGGCCGCTCTATGCCGAGATTTGTCCACGGTCGTTTTCGGTTCTGGTACGTCCTGGCATGCGGCTCAATCAAATCCGGTTTCGCGCCGGACAAGCCATTCTCACCGATGCTGAATTAGACACACTACACAAGACTGAGCGACTGGTGTCGGGCGATGCTGTCATTGGGGATGGGCTTGGATTCTCGGTTGATTTACAACCCGACGGAACAGATCTGGTGGGGTTTCGCGCCAAACCGCATACTGGCGTGATCGACCTCGACCGTAAAGCCTATTACGATCCAGCAGATTTTTGGGAAGAGATTCGCACAAACAGCGGACAGATTATTCTCGACCCCGGGGCTTTTTATATACTGGTCAGTCAAGAAGCTGTGCATATTCCACCCGCCTATGCCGCAGAGATGGCGCCCTATCTGGCGATGGTTGGTGAATTCCGCGTGCATTACGCAGGCTTCTTTGATCCCGGATTTGGGCATCATGCCGCTGGCGGCACCGGATCGCGCGGGGTGCTTGAAGTCCGCTGTCATGAGGCGCCCTTCGTGCTTGAGCACGGTCAGGTGGTGGGCCGTCTGGTCTATGAACGCATGAGAGCCGAGCCAGACCAGCTGTATGGCGCGGGCATCGCGTCAAACTATCAAGGTCAGGGTCTCAAGCTTAGCAAGCATTTCAAACCGCTACCGTCGACCATAGCCGCGACCTAGAGGACGCGTCATTCATCTTCGAACATATCACTTTGACCGCTGTCGTCGTCATCTTCCTCCTCGGATTCAGAACCAGACATTATCCCAAGCGGCACCCGGCTCTCTAACAGCCCTGCCGCCCGCAGATCCTTGAGGCCCGGTAAATCTTTCGTAGTCTCAAGCCCAAAGTGATCAAGAAACGTCTGAGTCATCACAAAAGTGACCGGCCTACCCGGTGTCATCCTGCGACGGCCAAACCGAATCCAGTCCATTTCAAGCAGCTGATCCACCGTACCACGTGATACACTGACGCCACGAATTTCTTCAATCTCAGCGCGAGTCACGGGCTGATGATAGGCTATAATGGCGAGTGTTTCGATCGCAGCGCGGCTGAGCTTGCGACTTTCAAACGTCTCTTTCTGCATCAAAAAAGACAAATCACCTGCGGTTCTGATGGCCCAGGCCGCGCCCACTTTCACCACCTGTACGCCACGACCAGCATAGCGTTTGCGCAGATATACCAAGGCCTCAGTCGCCTCGCATCCATGCGGCATCCGGCCTTGAAGTTCAGCCACAGTCACCGGCTCGGCCGAGGCGAACAGAATTGCTTCGACCATCCGCTCTTGCTCTGCCATAGGTGGCGCTTCAAACAGGCTTTCTTCTTTTTGTGGTACGGGGTCGGGATATTCGGCGCTCATGGGGTTGCCTTTCTGCGCAACTGGATCGGCGAAAATGTTTCGGCTTGACGCAGCTCGAGCTTGCCCTCCTTGACCAATTCCAAAGCCGCCGCAAAATGTGACGCAGTGGCCGAGCGGTGCCGCCGGGGATCGGCGCGCCAGCCTTCGGGAAGATAGCTCGCAATATCAGTCCAATCTCCGGCGAACCCGATCAATTCCCGCATCCGCTCAAGCGCGCTCTCCATGGTAAAAACATTCTCACGGTCCATTACAAAGGGCCGAAACTCATCCCGGGTGCGAATTCGGGCATAGGCCTGCATCAAATCCAACAAACTTGCCGAAAACGTCACCCGTCTTGTGCGCTCAACACTTTCAGGAACTCCGCGTTGAAAAAAGTCTCGTCCCAGCCTATCACGCGCCATCAGTCGCGCAGCCGCGTCCCGCATAGCTTGTAGCCGCTGCAACTGAAACGCCAGATGCGCCGCAAGATCCTCGCCAGATGGCCCCTCCTCGCTAGGATCAGGCGGCAACAGCAATCGGGATTTTAAAAATGCCAGCCAAGCCGCCATCACCAAATAGTCTGCGGCCAGTTCAATTCGCAGAGCTTTGGCGCGCTCAACAAATTCAAGATATTGCTTTGCCAGATCAAGAATTGATATCTTGCGAAGATCGACCTTCTGCGTTCGCGACAGCGTCAATAACAGGTCTAAAGGCCCTTCATAGCCATCGACATCCACAATCAGGGTTTCAGAGGCGACCCGTTCTGCGACCGACTCGCGGTGATTGTTTTCAAAGATATCCTCAGTCATCGGCCTGCTTTCCAACTAGGGTGGCAAGCTGCGCGTCCAGATTTGAAATGTCAACTGACCCCCCGACATTGCGATGGGCAAGCGCGCGCTCTGCCCGCTGCCGCGCCACCGATCCCATGCGACCAACCACGCGGGACACGGCGATCATTTCCTCCAACACACCACTGCAATGCAAAACTACGTCACATCCCGCCGTAATTGCCGCTTCTGCGCGTGCGTCCAGTCCATCCGGCAGGGCTTGCATGGAAATATCATCGGTCATGATCAGACCCGAAAAGCCGATCTGATTGCGCATAATTCCCAGCATCTGGGTCGATACCGTGGCCGGCAACATGTCGTAGGCGGCATAGACCACATGGGCTGTCATCGCCATTGGCAAGTCATTCAACCCCGTGAAGACGGCAAAATCATCTTGTTCCAAAACGGCAGCCGTGGCTGCAACCTGTGGCAGCGCGTGGTGACTGTCCACAACTCCGAGACCGTGTCCAGGCATGTGTTTGATCACTGGTACCACTCCGCCATCCAACAGACCATTTGCCGCCGCACGGGCGAGGCCCATCACTTTTGCGGCAGTCTCACCATAACAGCGATTGTGTAAAAACGGATGCGTATCAGGTCGAGCAATATCAGCAACGGGGGCGCAGTTGACATCGATGCCCAATGCTTGCAGCTCTGCTGCGATGATCCGAAACCGCAGATACATCGCGCGACGTGCCTGCGCTCCGGCGCGCTGACATTGCGCGAGTGGCGGCAGAAATTCCCGCGCCAGTGGCGGCCGCAATCGCTGCACCCGTCCCCCCTCCTGATCGATCAAAATAGGGGCATTCCAGCCAACGCAATCGCGCAGTTCATCACAGAGCGCCTGTACTTGTGTCACGGTACTGATGTTACGCGCAAACAGGATGAACCCTAAAGGGTGGTTCGAAGAGAAAAAACGTCTCTCTTGAGATGTGACGCGCAATCCGCTGCAGCCCAGAATACATGCCCGAGTTCCCAGGCCGAAGCTCACCGCGCCGCGACTCGAATACAATCGGTATTTTCCGCCTTTAACGCCGAACAGAACCGTCGCGCCGCATCCATATCTTCAAAGCCAACCGCTCGCAGTCTGTAGAACACTTTACCACCGCTCGTGGCACGACGCTGCACGACCCGACTTTTGCCATCAAAGAAGGTTACAAACCTTGTGCTGATCCGCACCCATTCAGATTTGGCAATACTGGCGCTTTCGAAAGCACCAAGTTGCACCATAGGCGTATCTGCCTGCAGATTGGCCGCGTCCACATCGACGACTTCAGCAGGCACTGGCGCCCGCGCAGTCTGAAACCAACCGGGACGGGTCTGTGGACGCAAGGACCGACTGACACCGCCAAGCGATTTTGGAATAAGATCCAGAGCGACCAGAGGCGTGGCCTCGCGTAATAGACCCCCGGTGGGAACCGGTTCTTCCCTGCCTGATGCAATCCGTGCAACCAAATCCTCGATTGATCCGGGCGATACCCTGACAACAGCATCGCTGTTTTCTTCCGTCAGCTTGATCTCAAGCAGCTGACTGTCCGAGACATCTTCTTGGGGTAAAACAAACGGTCTAGGGGCCAAAGTAACACTGTCGGCCAACGGCGCCGACTGGCTATCACCGGCCACAGAATTCACTGAAAACCCTTGATTCTCCGCTGGGGTGCCACCGGGATCAAGCGGCGCGATCCGCATCGGATCCTGCACAGCGCGCACCACGGGTATCCCGTTCACATCACGCATCACCACCTGATAGCCCCAGACAGTGATCCCAATCAAAAGCAACAACGAAACGCCCGCACCCAGCCAACCTGCTAGAGAGCCAACATGTGCCTCTTCCGCAGCACCAAAGCGCTCGTCCGTTGAATATTCAGCCATTTTCGCCTCACGTCCGCCGTGGTACATTGCCACACCGGTATTTAGACTGCTGTCACCGCAAGACGCCTGACTTAGCGCATCACGTCCATTGGTTTCACGCCTAGGATACCAAGACCTGCGGAAATAACAACCGCTACGGCCCTTGCAAGTGCAATTTTTGCTTGCGAAGTGGCCGAATCATCCTCTTGAACAAAGCGCAAACCGGGTTCGTCATGACCTTTATTCCACAAACCGTGCAAATCACCCGCCAGTTCGTACAGGTAAAATGCGATCCGGTGCGGTTCATTGCTGCGGGCGGCGATCTCTACCAAACGCGGCCATTCGGCCAGTTTGCGCGCCACTGCCAGTTCTGCCTGATGATCCAGCTTTGACAAATCTGCCGCCAACAACGTCGCATCTGAAACCTCGATTTTTGCCTCTGCGGCTTTACGCAACACACTACAGACGCGCGCGTGGGCATATTGCACATAGAACACAGGGTTTTCGCGCGATTGCTCCAGAACTTTGTCGAAATCAAAATCCAGAGGCGCATCATTTTTGCGCGTTAACATCACAAAGCGGGTCACATCAGGCCCCACCTGATCGACCACATCGCGCAGGGTCACGAAGGTACCGGCGCGTTTGGACATTTTGAACGGTTCGCCGTTTTTGAACAATTTGACCAATTGGGTCAGCTTGACATCTAGTGGCACCTGGCCACCAGACAGCGCCGAGACCGCCGCTTTCATCCGCTTCACATAGCCTCCATGATCAGCCCCAAACACGTCGATCAACAGATCATAGCCGCGATTAACCTTGTCATAGTGATAGGCGATATCGGGCGCAAAATAGGTCCAGCTGCCATCAGATTTCATCACCGGGCGATCTACATCGTCACCATGTTCGGTCGATTTGAACAATGTTTGTTCGCGCGGTTCCCAATCATCGGGCTTTTTGCCCTTTGGCGGGTCAAGATATCCCTCGTATATCAGCCCCTTACCGCGCAAATCCTCGATCGCGGCCTCAATTAGCCCCGTGCCGTAGAGCGATTTCTCACTATAGAACCGATCCATTTTGATCCCAAGTTGGGCCAGGTCGGCACGGATCAGCGTCATCATCGCCTCGGTGGCAAATTCGCGCAGCTCCGCCAGCCAAAATTGTTCACCCTTGCCGACAAAAGCATCCCCAACCTTGTCTTTCAAAGCCTGCCCAACCGGGATCAAATAATCACCGGGATAGGTGCCATCCTCGAATGCCACGTCTTGGCCATGCGCCTCAAGATAGCGCAGATAGACCGATCGCGCCAATACATCGACTTGTGCGCCACCATCATTCACATAGTATTCGCGTGTGACCTCATAGCCGGCATAATCCAGCAACCCCGCCAAGGCATCACCGAACACCGCACCGCGGGTATGGCCAACGTGCAGCGGCCCGGTAGGGTTGGCGCTGACATATTCAACGTTCACCCGCCGGCCTGCCCCAACAGAAGACCGGCCGAATGCGGCGCCTTGCTCGAGGGTTTTTTTAACAATACCCTGCCAGACGGCTGGGGCAAGGCGTAGGTTAAGAAACCCCGGCCCTGCCACATCGGCGGCGGTGATCCGCGCATCCTGCATCAGATATCCGGCCAACTTTTCAGCAATATCGCGCGGCTTGTGCCGTGACGGCTTGGCCAAGACCATAGCGGCATTGGTTGCCATATCACCATGGAGCGCATCACGCGGCGGCTCGACCGCCACATTATCAAAACTGAGACCTTCGGGCAGCTCCCCCGCGACGGTCATCTTGTCCAGCGCCGCAATCACCAGAAAACGCATTTCTGCAAACAGGTTCATCTGTCAGTATCCTTGTTATAGGCAAGCGGTTTAGCATGCACAGGGCCAAGGTCAATCTGACTTTACCTCAAGTCAGTAAATCGGCCAAGCCAAGTTACGTAAAACCGGATATGGTCTCTCAAGTAAATCAACCAACGCATGTATATCAATCGAAACCCATGTAAAAGCCGTCATCCAGATAAGAGTTATATCTAGCTTTCTCACCACCGTTTGTGCTGCTTACAACACAGGCAGACACCCCGGTCATCTTGATAGTTGCGACAGTGACTTCGGGCGGGACAGCGTGATGCGCAACACGCTCATAGCGATGTTCCCAGACGCTTTCACATCCCTCCGGCGCATCACGATCTGAAATCGGAGAGGTTAGACTTCGAGGCAGCGTATCAAGACGGATGCGACCTATCGCGTATCAATATAACAAAATTTAATTTTGTCAGGTCACAAATAAGAATTGAAGTTACTTTCCCCGTCTTGATGTCTGGTCAAGGGCATATCGCGCGTTTTATCAAGATTGTGACCGGCCAGAGTCTTGCCAGTGTGCACCGCCAATGCGATTGGAAGGCCGATCTGCTCGCACCTAGCTAGGCTGATCATAAGCGAACCCAGAAAATTAATTCTGTAAAAATACGCATATTAATCCCTGTTGAAATAAAATTTCGTACAAATTGGCATGATCATGACATCTCTGCCAGCGTCAAGCCTATGACATCGCAAGAGACCAGGCGCAGCCTTTACCTGCGAAGTTCAAAAAACCTAAATAAAGTATGACGCAATTTATGAAACCTGCGTTCCGACCGGGCACAGATGCCCGAATGTGGCCTGATGCGGCACTCCCCACTCCAGCCTGCGCCACACCGCGGGGTCTGCGCCTTAAATCTCACCGTTCTGCGAGAGCCTTTTATGCTCCTGCAAAGCGAACCGGTCGGTCATTCCGGCAATGTAATCGGCAACGATGCGCGCCAGTGTGACTTCATCTGTGGCCGCCGCCACATCTTTGCGCCACTGTTTTGGCAGCAAATCAGTGTGTTTCATAAACAGCGGGAACAGCGTTTGCACCACATCTGTTACCTCACCGCGCATCGTCACCACCGCTGGCGCGCGGTACATCCGTTCAAACAAAAATGCGCGTATGGTTTTTAGATCGTGCCAAACAGGATCGGAAAACCGCACCATTGGCCTGCCAGCATGACGGATATCAATTACGTTCTGCGGCGCAAGCTGCGCCAGATTTTCCTGCGCAACGGCGATAACATCTTCAACCAAAACTCCAAAGAACCGTCGCAACGCCTCATGGCGGCGCCGATAGTAATTCAAGCCAGGATATAAGCCGTCAACAGTGGCAAAACAGCCCTTCAGCAAGGGCAGTTCCGCGATTTCATCCGTGGAGAATAACTCAGCGCGCAACCCGTCATGCAGATCGTGATTGTTATAGGCAATATCATCCGACAACGCCGCAACCTGTGCCTCACAACTGGCATAAGTATCGATCTCAAGATCATGCACCACGTTATAATCTGCCAGCGCATAGGGTACGGCCCCAACAACGGGACCATTGTGCTTGGCAATCCCCTCGAGGGTTTCCCACGTCAGGTTAAGCCCATCAAAGTCAGCGTAATGACGCTCTAAAGCCGTCACCACGCGGATGGCTTGCGCATTGTGATCAAAGCCTCCGTAGGGCGCCATGAGCGCATTCAGCGCCTCCTCACCGGTATGACCGAACGGCGTATGGCCCAAATCATGGGCCAGCGCGATCGCTTCAGTTAACTCTGCGTTTAACCCCAGCACGCCAGAAATGGTGCGGGCCACCTGCGCCACTTCGATTGAATGGGTCAGACGGGTACGGAAATAATCCCCCTCATGTTCGATGAACACTTGCGTCTTGTGTTTCAGCCGCCGAAACGCACTGGCATGTATAATCCGGTCCCTGTCGCGTTGAAAACACGAACGGAAGGTACTTTCCTGTTCACAGATCAAACGACCCCGCGAGCGCCGGTGATCCGATGCAAATGGCGCTGACATATTCGAAGCTCCTTGTTCCCTGACAGTTTCGCACCTATATTACAGCTTAACGATAAATAAAACTGCCGGAGTTTGGCGAATGCAAATGCCCCCCATGGTTACAGAGCGCGCTTTTGAGCGTTTGGTCGAAATCGGCGCCAGCGGACAGGGTATGGGACTGCGGGTCGCCGTTGAGGGCGGCGGATGTTCGGGCTTCCAATATGACATCAAACTCGATCAGGCCTGCGCAGATGATTTGGTGCTGGAGGGCAAAGGCGAGAGAGTGATTGTCGATCTGGTCTCGCTGCCGTTCTTGCAAAACGCAACCATTGACTTCGAAGAAGAAATAATTGGCGCGCGGTTTGTGATCAACAATCCCAACGCCAGTTCCTCTTGCGGCTGCGGTGTGAGCTTTTCGATGTAGGCACGACACGACTGCCCTTACGCCTCACAACATCACATCAAGCACAGCACAGCACAG
>DDEJ01000166.1:573-26980 GCA_002336405.1 Rhodobacteraceae bacterium UBA1957 | reverse complement strand
AGCACAGCACAGCACAGTGAAAGAAGTCCGCATGAAGATAGCTACTTTCAATATCAACGGCATCAAAGCTCGGCTTCCCGCACTGACCGACTGGTTGGCCGAGGCGCAGCCCGATGTCGCGCTGTTACAAGAAATTAAATCCACCGATGAGACCTTTCCCCGCACACATTTCGAAGACCTTGGTTATCAAGTGGAAACCCACGGCCAGAAATCCTTTAACGGCGTGGCAATCCTGTCAAAACTGCCGCTCGAAGACATCAGCCGGGGTTTGCCCGGAGATGACGAGGACGCGCAAGCGCGCTGGATTGAGGCAACCGTGATCGGCAAACAGGCGGTGCGGCTGTGCGGTCTGTACCTGCCCAATGGCAATCCCTGCCCCGGTCCGAAATATGACTATAAGCTGGCTTGGATGGAACGGCTTTACGCCCGTGCCAAAGATCTGATTACAGGCGAAATGCCCGCCTTAATGGCGGGAGATTACAATATCATTCCGCAAATTGAAGACGCCGCCCGTCCCGATGTCTGGCGTGAAGATGCGCTGTTTCGACCCGAGAGCCGCGAAGCATACCGCCGGGTTTTGAACCTTGGCTTCACCGAGGCTTTTCGCAGCTGTCATCCGGCGCCGGGGTTTTATAGTTTCTGGGATTATCAGGCCGGGGCTTGGAACCGCAACGACGGCATTCGAATTGACCACATGCTGCTGACGCCCACCTGTGCCGACCTGCTGCAAGACTGTCAAATCGATGCCGATATCCGCGCCCGCGAAAAGCCCTCTGACCATGTGCCAGTTTGGCTGATTCTGGATAATTAAATCTCAGCAACCGCAGACGTTGTTCCGTCTAGCTGTGTTTGGTCACATCGTGGTGATACAGCCAGTCGAACTGCCGCGTTAGATACTGTGGTGCCTTAAGGCTAACAAACCGCAGTGCCGCATGCGCCGCCATACGCAGCGGTGGCAATCTTAAATGGTATTTCCAAGCATTGCGTCCTGACACGGCAATAACTCGCCGCACCCGCCCCTCACGACGCTTTTGATACCGTGCCAACGCGCCACTTGTGGTCTCAGCATTGGCAAGGCAGTCTGCCAGAACCCAGGCGTCCTCCAAGGCCATGTTTGCCCCCTGCGCCAGAAACGGCAGCGTCGGATGCGCCGCGTCACCAAGCAAAACAGCATGGTCTTGATACCAGTTTCGGGCAACGGGATGGCGAAATAACCCCCACAGATGCAGATTATCCACACTGCGCAATAATTCCTGCACATCCGGAGAAAAATCCGCAAAAGCCCTGCGCAGATTTTGCGGATCATCGCGGTGCTGCCAGCCATCAGCTGCCCAGTTGGCCCGTTCTTGGACCGCTACAACATTTACCAACTGCCCACCACGCAGCGGATAAGTCACTAAATGTCGCCCCGGCCCCATATAAAGCTGCACCTGCGCCAACGCATGAGATTGGCGTGGCACCAGCGCACGCCACGCCACTTGGCCGGTAAACCGCGGGGCGGCAGGTCGGTTTAGGACCGGCCGCAAGCAAGAATGCAAACCATCCGCACCGACCACCAGATCAGCCATCATCGTCGCGCCATTCGTCAAGACCACCTGCGGTATCACCGAGGTCTGCACCTGTTTTACCTTGTGCTGCAACCGCACTTGAACCCCGGCCTGTCTTGCCGCACTCAGCAGACAGGCAACCAGATCCGCCCGATGAATGAAGTGGTAATTCTGTCCACCTGTTTGGGGCGAAACATCAAGTGTCGCCACTATCGCCGAATTGCTATAATTGCGCAGGACCACAGAAGTTGCGGCCATCGACCGGTCAACCACCGCATCGCGTAACCCCAGCGCATCAAGCACCACAAAGCCATTTGGGCTGATCTGCAACCCGGCCCCCATGTCAGAGATTTCGGCAGTTTGTTCAAGCACGGTTACCACAGCGCCAAGCCGCGCCAACGCCAGCGCCGCAGCAAGACCCCCAATCCCGCCACCGATCACGATGATTTTTTTACCGGTAATCCGCATGCGCTATCCTGAAACCGAAACCGTCAAAGCATCTGACACGACGGCTGTCGTTTAAGCCACAGCTGTCGAGCTCAGTCGTCGCGGTGCACTTTTTCCTTGCGTTCGTGGCGTTCTTGCGCCTCGAGGCTCATCGTCGCAATCGGTCGTGCATCCAGCCGCTTGAGCGAGATCGGCTCTCCGGTGACTTCGCAGTACCCAAATTCACCCTCGGCAATACGCTGCAAGGCCGAATCAATCTTGGTCACCAGCTTACGCTGGCGGTCCCGGGTACGCAGTTCCAGTGAGCGGTCAGTTTCCTCACTGGCGCGATCCGCAGAATCAGGAATGTTGCGTGTCGTCCCCTGAAGACCTTCCAGCGTATCTCTGGTCTCAACTAACAGATCAGCTTTCCAGCTCAACAATTTGCGTTGAAAATACTCACGCTGTTTGGCGTTCATGAATGGTTCATCTTCGCTCGGTTTATAGTTATCGGGCAGAATCACGTCTGCTTTCATTTCGAGCTCTCCACAAGGTTGATGTTTTTCAGTTTGGCCAAACACACATACGCGTAGGCTGTGCATTACCTCATGACCCGCCGCTTGTCACTAGCTGTTAGGAGCCGATTGCGGTGTTTTTGTGTTCGCGTTAGTGTCAGCGCAAATCACTTACACAATTGGAATGACCGATGAAATTTACAGGCACCCAAGAATATGTCGCAACAGATGATCTGACGGTTGCGGTCAATGCCGCCGTGACGCTCGAAAGGCCACTTTTGGTCAAAGGCGAACCGGGAACCGGAAAAACAGAACTGGCCCGCCAAGTCGCTAAGGCTCTGGGCCTTGAGATGGTAGAATGGAATATCAAATCCACAACGAAAGCACAGCAGGGGCTTTATGAGTATGACGCCGTTAGCCGCTTGCGTGACAGCCAACTTGGCGACGAAAAAGTGCAGGATGTGCGCAACTATATTCGCAAGGGCAAGCTCTGGCAGGCTTTTGAGGCCGATGAAAAACTAGTATTATTGATCGATGAGATCGACAAAGCCGACATCGAGTTTCCCAATGATCTTTTGCAGGAACTCGATAAGATGGAATTCCATGTCTATGAGACCGATGAACTGATAAAAGCCCGCCAAAGGCCCATCGTCATCATCACTTCAAACAATGAAAAAGAACTGCCTGATGCGTTTTTGCGGCGCTGCTTTTTTCATTATATACGGTTTCCTGACCTCGAAACGATGCGCCAAATTGTCGAAGTACATCACCCCGGGATAAAAGATGCGTTGCTGACCACTGCCCTCACCCAGTTCTACGAGTTGCGCGAACAGCAGGGTTTGAAGAAAAAACCCTCAACGTCCGAGGTGCTGGATTGGCTCAAACTGCTGTTGGCAGAAGATCTCACAGCTGAAGATTTAGCGCGGGATGGATCGAATGCTTTACCTCAGTTGCACGGGGCGCTGTTGAAAAACGAACAAGATGTGCATTTATTTGAGAGGCTGGCCTTTATGGCACGCGGCACTAGGTAGACCAACCAAGCAAGGCCATATAATAAAGTGCTGCTCAATGATGCACAAAACAGGGTGGTTCGACTAGACAGCGCCTGTCAGGCCAGATAGCAAACCGGCTAATAGCTGCTGGGATTTGACAAAAAACCACCTTGCAAAGGCCAAGCCACGCGGGGAAAATAGGAAAACGTATGCTAATAATATTGGGATTGATTTGCGGCGTGTCTTTTGGCGGCTACACCGCCCATCGCCGAAAAGGCCGCTGGCCCGACATTCTGCATTATGCCACCAGCTATGGCATCATGTTTATGCTCGCGGGTCTGGTCGTAACTTTGATCATCCACCGAGCTGCGACGTAGCGATGTTTCTGCCGTTCTTTGAAAACCTGCGCGAGCGTAAAATTCCAGTCTCTCTACGCGAATATCTAACATTTTTAGAGGCCGTGAAAGCTGGCATCGTGACCTATGATATTGAGGCGTTTTACTATCTAGCGCGCAGTGCAATGGTCAAAGACGAGCGCAATATCGATAAATTTGATCAGGCGTTCTCTGCCACATTCAAGGGTCTTGAGGATATCACGCTTGGCGAAGTGATGGAGGCTGTGGACATCCCTGCAGACTGGCTGGAAAAGATGGCAGAAAAGCATCTCAGTCAGGAGGAGCGCGACGAGATTAAGTCGCTTGGCGGGTTTGAAAAACTGATGGAGACCCTGAAAGAACGCCTTAAAGAACAAGAGAAACGCCATCAGGGCGGCAGCAAATGGATCGGCACCGCGGGCACATCGCCGTTTGGCGCTTTTGGCTATAACCCCGAAGGCGTGCGGATCGGCCAGAACGAAAGCCGGCACAAGCGTGCGATCAAGGTTTGGGACAAACGCGAGTTTAAAAACCTCGACGATACGATTGAGTTGGGCACAAGAAACATTAAAGTTGCGCTGAAACGTCTGCGCCAATGGGCCCGCGACGGGGCCGAGGACGAGCTTGATCTGGATGGTACCATCAAGGCCACAGCCGAAAACGGCTATCTTGATGTGAAAACCCGCCCCGAGCGGCGCAATGCCGTAAAAGTTCTGCTGTTTCTTGATGTTGGCGGCTCAATGGATTCCCATGTCAAGGTGGTGGAGGAATTGTTCAGCGCGGCGCGGACCGAGTTCAAACACCTTGAATATTATTATTTTCACAACTGCCTCTATGAGGGGGTTTGGCGGGACAACAACCGGCGCTGGGATGCGCAAATTCCGACCATGGACGTTTTGCACACCTATGGAGCTGACTATAAATGCATTTTTGTCGGCGATGCGAGCATGTCACCCTATGAGATCGCCTACCCCGGTGGTGCCAACGAGCATTGGAACGCCGAGGCGGGTCAAGTCTGGTTGCAGCGTGCGCAAGACCACTGGCAAAATCACCTCTGGCTTAATCCGGTACCACAGAAATACTGGGGTTACACACATTCCATCAGCATGATCCAAGACCTTTTTCCTGGCCGGATGGTTCCGATGACACTGGCTGGAATAGAACAAGGCATGAAACAACTCGGCCGCTAGCAGGTCGAGTTGCGCCCTGTGGCCCGAGCATGCTTGTCATAGGGTGGATGATGCCCCATATAAGTTAAATGTTGCAATTTTCACCCATTCTTCTGGCCCTAATTTACGGCGTTATCATGTACCGGTTTTCGGTCTGGCGTACCAATCGCGAGCTCACCGGCCAGTCGCATGAATTGCTTGATCCAAAGTTGAAAGTGTTGACCGACCGCATGGCTAAAGCGCTTGAGGTGGCTAAAATTCGCTTGCATCTTTATGAAATTGATCCGGTCAACGGTCTGGCCGCACCCGATGGCAAAATCTATATCACCCGCGGCTTTTATCGCAAGTTCACCGATGGCGAGGTCACTGCCGAAGAAATGGCAAGCGTGGTGGCCCATGAGTTAGGGCATGTGGCCCTTGGTCATTCACGCCGACGCATGATCGATTTCTCGGGCCAAAACGCGCTTCGCACCGCACTGGCGATGATCCTGAGCCGATTCATTCCGGGCATTGGTGGCTGGATTGCAAATATGCTGACAACGCTGTTGGCCGCGAGGCTATCGCGCAGCGATGAATATGAAGCCGATGAATATGCCTCGGCTTTGTTGATCAAATCAGGCATCGGAACTGCCCCACAAAGAGACCTCTTGGGAAAGCTTGAGACCTTGACCAAATCAAGCGGTGGCGCAGCGCCAGCTTGGCTAATGAGCCACCCCAAGACCAAAGACCGAATTGCCGCCATCGAAAAAAACGACGCGCGGTGGCACAAGTGAACCCCTAATGGTTGCGGCGTCCACGCCAACCACCACGTCGGACCGGCGCAGGGCTGGCTTCCAACCCTTCTTTCAGCACATGCGTCATCGGATGATCGGGGTATGCGGCGCCGTATTGGATCAAGAGCCGCGCGATCACTGTCAGAGGTTTCTCGTCAGCTGGTACACCCAGCGACCAGGCCAGAAAAATCGTCCGGCATTCACCATAGGTGATCCCAGCAATATTATACCCTTCTCTTATCAGAGCTTTGGGGTCGTCTATATCGCCCTTCATGGGCTGTCCTCCCTATGCGCTGGCAAGGCCTTGGCAATGCAAACTGCCGCCTGTTGTGCCAGATCGACCAACCGCGATTGCAACCTATCCACATCGCTCATACCGGTTATCCTTAGTAAGAAATCTCGACCCGCTTGGCCCATGCCAGACACTTCCAAAGGATGTTCCGATACCAATCTTGCCGCCACTTGTACCCGCCAACAAAGATCATAAACTTGATTTAAAGCTGTCAAGTCCGCGTCATCCAGCCAGCCAATTGCGACAGCACCACGCAAACCAGATGCAACATCAGTTACAGGCAGCCCTGCCAAAACAGCGCCAGCCTGTGATACCAGTTCCACGTCCAGTAACCGCCCCGGGCCTATTTTCACATCCAGAGTTCCAGCCGGGGCTTTCGCCATAGAAATACGCGCACGCATATCCGCCACCTCCTGCAACA
Organism: Rhodobacteraceae bacterium UBA1957; assembly: GCA_002336405.1. GTDB lineage: Bacteria > Pseudomonadota > Alphaproteobacteria > Rhodobacterales > Rhodobacteraceae > CPC320. Next base: position 20,471 of record DDEJ01000166.1, on the reverse strand, counting down.
CCGTCTCGCGGCGCTGGTCTTGCCCCAGCAAATCGACGCGAAAACTCTCAACATCGGCTGCCAAGGCAGAATTTCCAATAATGACCCGCGCCCGACTAAGCGCCAGATGTTCCCAGACCCAGGCTTCATCGCGTTGATAGGCGCGAAAGCTTTTCCAACTGGTGGCAACCGGTCCTTGATTGCCCGAAGGCCGCAACCGCATATCCACCTGATAGACCCGTCCCTCAGCCATGGGCGCTGTCATTGCGGTCACCAGTGCCTGCGTCAGCCGGGCGTAATAAAGGCGCGCCGCCAGTGGTCTGCGGCCCTCAGAGGCCTCGGCACCATCTGCATCATAGATCACGATCAAATCCAAATCAGAACCTGCGTTAAGACGCCGTGCACCCAAAGACCCCATTCCAAGAACAACCGCCCCGCGACCGGGCGGAGAGCCGTGTTTTTCGGTGAATTTCGCCACTACTTCGGGCCACAGAGCTTTGAGCATCGCGCCCGCCAGATCAGCATATTGACGCCCGGCTTGCGCCGCATCAACCAACCCGCGCAAGGCATGCACACCGACGCGAAAATGCCACTCTTTTCCCCAGCGACGCGCAGTCTCAAGTTTTCGTTCATAATCCGCCTCTGCCGCCAAGGCCTGAGATAGCTCGATTTCCAGTCCGGGCTCTTCAGGCCAATCTGCAAAAAAATCTCCCCCTATCACCGCATCAAAAACCGCTGCGTTACGAGATAGGTGACGCCCAAGCGCCGGCGCTGTGACAACGATATCTATCAACAGATCGATCAACTGCGGGTTTGCTTCAAACAGTGAAAATAACTGGACACCAGCAGGCAGACCAGCCAGAAATCCGTCAAAGGCAATCAAGGCTTCGTGCGGTCTTGCCGCCGTCTGCAACCGGGCCATAATTTCCGGTTTGAGACGGTTGAAAATCGTCATCGCCCGCTCGGAACGCAGCGCCGGATATTGTGGCCACTGACCCGTCACTTCGGGCGTATCAACTTCCGGCACCGCGCCATTGGTTGCATCGCGGGTAAAAAAACTCTCTGTCAACTCATGGACTTCGGTCAGGCGGTGCATCAAATCTTGCTGCAACTGCGCTACGTCCTGCCCCATAAAACACGCCAGACGTTGAAAGTGTTCCACGGTATTTGGCAAATTGTGGGTTTGGGCGTCATTGATCATTTGCAATCGGTGCTCCACCTCGCGGTGCACGCGATAATGATCGCTCAGCTTTTGCGCCGTATCGTCCCCAACCCAACCTTTATCTGCCAGAACCGCCAATGCAGCCACTGTGCCACGCGGGCGCAGTGTTGCATCGCGGCCACCCGCAATCAGCTGTCGGGTCTGGGTGAAAAACTCGATTTCGCGGATACCTCCGCGCCCCAGTTTTATATGGTGTCCCGGCAGGGTGATTGGTCCGTGCAGCCTTTTGTGACTGCGAATGCGCAACCGCATGTCATGGGCATCCTGGATTGCGGCAAAATCCAGATGGCGTCGCCAGACAAACGGTCGCAAATTTTGCAAAAACCGCCCACCTGCGGCCAGATCGCCCGCCGCGGGGCGCGCTTTGATATAGGCAGCCCGCTCCCATGTGCGGCCCTGGCTTTCATAATAGTTCTCAGCACCCGCCATCGACATGCACACCGGCGTCACCCCTGAATCAGGACGCAATCGGAGATCAGTCCGAAACACATACCCTTCACTCGACACTTCGCTCAACACCGCAACCATTCGCTTGGTTGCTCTGACAAAGGCCGCCCGTACCTCGGGGTAGTCGTCGCGCTCAAACCGGGTCTCATCGAACAGACAAATCAAATCGATGTCGGACGAATAATTCAATTCTTGCGCGCCCATCTTGCCCATGGCCAACACCACCATGCCCGCGCCGCTCGCCAGATCATCCTCCGTAACACCCGGCAATTTGCCGCGCCGCAACTCACCCTCAAGGCCCGCCCGAAGTGCCAGTGCGCAGCTTACATCAGCAAACTCTGTCAATATCGCAGTCACAGTCTCTAAGGGCCAGACACCAGCCAAATCTGCCAATCCAGTGATCAGGGCAACGCGTCGTTTGGCCTGACGCAATGCAAAAGAAAGCATTGTCGTGGCGCCATTTTGCAACTCTGTGAATTGTTTGTCTAACGCGGCTTCGGGATCATTAAGCGCTGAGACCAGCCAGTCTGCCTCTTTTTCAACGAGTGATCTTAAATACGGGCTGCATCCCCCCGCACCGGCGAGTAATTTGGCCACATCCCCTTCGGCCTGGGGTATCAATAAAGCTGTTTCTGCCCCCCGTTCAGCCTCAAAAGCCGATGGCAGGCGTGTGATACGCGTGCTGAAATCCATATCCCCAAATGAACCAATCTGGGAGGGCAGGTCAATGACCCAGATTGGGCGCGGCTAATTTAGCTTCGCCATGTCAACATGATTTGGCACCCCGAGCAAAGCCGTAACAGTCCCGCGCCCTTGTACCAGATCGGTTCTCAGGCGCGCCGGTCAGCAATTAAAACAACAGATCTGAAATGTCCCAATCCAAATACACCAACACCACGTTCATTTGAGCTTGGCGCGATGGCTTTAGATTGTTATAATGGTATCCAACTCAAAGTAGGATCGCATGCGTCATTCGTTACCGATTGCACCGCAGTTTTATGTGACTGCGCCCCAAACCTGCCCGTATCTTGACGCGCAGGTGGAGAGAAAGCTGTTCACCGCTCTGCAGGGTGAAAATGCCCAAGCGTTGAATGATAGTCTGTCAAAACAGGGTTTTCGACGCTCACAAAACGTCCTTTACCGCCCGTCTTGCGCCAATTGTCAGGCCTGTGTTTCGGCGCGTATCGACATTTCAAAATTTGTGCTGTCCAAATCACAACGACGCTGTAAAAAGCGCAATCAGCAGCTCATCCGGCGGGCCACATCCCCCTGGGCCACGGAAGAGCAATACGAGCTGTTTCGCAGGTATCTCGGTTCGCGCCACGCCGCTGGCGGCATGGCCGATATGGATGTCTATGAATTTGCGGCAATGATAGAGGAAACTCCAATAAAATCACGGGTGGTTGAATACACCGACCCGACCGATAACAGCCTTGTTGCGGTTTGCCTAACCGATGTTCTGGATGACGGCTTGAGCCTTGTTTATTCGTTTTATCAACCTGAAAAATACCGTGACAGTCTGGGTACTTATATCATTCTGGATCAGATTGATATCGCGCGGGAGATCGGTCTGCCCCATGTTTATTTAGGCTATTGGGTGAAGGGCAGTGATAAGATGGATTATAAGGCCAATTATTCTGGTCTGGAAATCTATTTTGATCACGACTGGCATCCGATGCCCGACGCCGAGACATTCCAGCACAATACCCAGATTGCCCGCTCAGATCCCATTGCGGAACAAGTTGGCAGGATCAAATTACCAGGCAGTAATCCCATAGGGTAGTCAAAGCTCGCATCCGCTTAAGAATGCATCCAGACTGCGGTACAAACATGCGCCACTTCTGCGCCTTCAGTCCTGTACCCAGCCATCAGGCCGGTTTGGATTTCTACGTTGGCGTTCTAGGGTTTTCAGTTATTAAAGATCACCGGATCAACGCACACAAACGGTGGCTGGTGATTGCCCCTGAGGCCGAGTGCACAACAAATATCATCCTCGCAAAGGCCACGGAGGGGGGCACAAATAAGCGCCATAAGTAAACAGACCGGCGGTTGGGTCGGTTTTTTTCTAAACAGCGATAACTTTGACGCCGATTATGCTGCCATGCGCGCAGCCGGAGTATTCTTTGAGTAAACCCCGCGTGACGAATCCTATGGCCGGGTTGTGGTCTGGCAAGACCCGTTTGGAAACCGCTGGGATTTACTCCAGAGAAACAGAGTGTGACCCGCACCAAACGGATCACACGCCTTATAAAGGATTGGCAGAACGGTATCAGTTCGGGATAAGCGCAGGAATAATTGTCACAATCGACGGGAAGAACCACAGCAGCGTAAGTCCAAGAACCTGAATCAAAACGAAGGGGGCGACCCCGCGATAAATATGCCCCGTCGTCACCTCTTTGGGAGCAACCCCGCGCAAATAGAACAACGCAAAGCCAAATGGCGGCGTGAGAAAACTGGTCTGGAGATTGACTGCAACCATAATCGTCACCCATTTGGGATCAAAGGTGCCGCCATAGATGACCGGGCCCACGATCGGGATCACAATGTATATGATCTCAAGAAAATCAAGCACAAATCCAAGCACAAACAACACCAGCATTACGATCAGGAACACTTGAAACTCGCTGTCATAGCTTTTGAGGAACTGTTGGATATAATGCTCGCCCCCGAAAGAGATCACAACAAGGTTCAGCAATTGCGATCCGATTAAAATCGTAAACACCATGCTGGTCACCTTGGCCGTCTCGCGCACCACAGGTGACAGCACACTGGTGCGGTACAGCACCCAACACGCGTACAGCAGCCCGAAACCGGCATAGAGATAGGCCGCATAGGCCAGGAAAAACGCCGCCCAGCTCTCGGCACTGACTGTGCTGGTATTGATCCGCAGATCAAAGTTGATACCGATCAGGATCATAACCACAACCGCAAGGGTCGAATTGATAATTACCTTGCCCGTTCCACCCTCATCCTGCAGTTTTCGATACGCCGCGAGCATGATCGCCCCGGCGGCCCCAAGGGCAGCGGCGGGTGTCGGATTGGTGATGCCGCCCAAGATCGAGCCCAGAACGGCAACGATCAAGACCAGCGGCGGAAACACCACCCGAATGAGTTCATTGGAGGCCAATCTTTGAATGGCTGTACGACACCCATACAGGGCAATGGCTGTCGGAATCCCCATCATTACAAAAGTTGCGGTGGCGCCGGAAACTGGCGAGATGAACAAAATATCAGTCAAAATCATCAGCGCTGTGCCGATCAAGCCTATCATGATAGGTCTTGGGTTGGCCGAAGGGACAACCCCTCTTGCGGTTGTCAGCATCAAGGCAAGCATAACCGCCAGAGTAGCAATTCCGGTTCCAACCGGCGGCGCAGTGTTTATTTTGTCCAACACCGCAGCTGATAATTCGTCCTCAGACAGCTTGCGACTTTCCTGCGTGCCACCCGACGCTTCGATTTCGGCAGTCTGCTGAATAGCGACATCCCACGCGGCCTGACCGTGCAGCTCAATCATAGAGGCGGCGCACTCTTCACTCACATTCGTGCGTAACGACGCGCCTTCGCCAATATCGGTATAACTATCCACATCAACGCTCTGGTTGCCGATCATGCCGACCATGCTGAGCAAAATCGCGCCACCAATTAAAGATACTGGCACACCCAAGAACCAGGTTAACGCCTCATACGATGAAATTTTTTCCCCTGATGCCTCTGCCATCGCCACTGCTGGAGCTTTGCTTGGATTTAGAAGCGCGTACCCAAAGGCATATGCGGCGTATAGAAATGCCAGCATGATGCCCGGCAGCAAAGCCGCCTGAAACAGCGTTCCAACCGAAACCACGGCCGGTACGCCCAAAAACGTCAAAGCATCCGTGCACCCAGCAGCTTGGGCGCGCGCTTCTTGCGCAGCTGAATATAAATCGCCAGCAAGCGTGCCAAGCAAAACAATTACAATCGACGGCGGAATAATCTGACCCAACGTGCCAGCGGCCGCAATGACCCCCGTGGACAGCTCAGGCGAATACCCATTGCGCAGCATGGTCGGCAGCGACAGCAGCCCCATCGTTACCACGGTGGCCCCCACAATGCCCGTGGACGCAGCCAAAAACGCGCCGACAACCACAACAGACACAGCAAGGCCGCCCGGAAGCGGGCCAAAAACCCGCGCCATCGTGGTCAGCAGATCATTGGCAATCTTGGAACGTTCAAGCGTGATTCCCATAAGAACAAACATCAGCACCGCAAGCAGTGTCTCGATAGATTGCCCAGCAAGCACCCGTTCGTTCATCCGGTTTACGATAAACGAAATATTCCGATTCAACGCCGTTTCCCAGCCGCTAGCAAAGACCGCCTCTGCCACACGGGGCAGATCGGGATATCTAAAGACAGAGACGGAGTCGGGTTTTATCCCGCTGTGAACCAGATCCATGTAGACTTGCGACGATGTATCAATTGCGTAATGGATCAGCAGACCCGCACTGTCGAGCGCTGCAATAATCGCAAAAGAGATCACCCCGGCCCCGCCGATCGCAAACGCAACCGGAAAACCCGAAAGAATACCGCCAAAAAGGCACATAAAGACAATTATCAGGCCAATCTCGACGCCATCTAGTCCAAGTATCATCGTGCAATTGCCCCTAAATTAATGAGTGCCCTCATAGGCTTCCTCGCCCTCGCCCAATGTATCACGGTCGAGGTATTTGTGTTCGCTCTCTTCACCTTCCTTGCGCTCTAGATACGAGCGATAGAAAAAGGCGATAGATTGTAGAAATACCATTGCGGCAAATGCAACCAATAGTACCTTAAACAAGAAATAAGCCGTGAAACCGTTGGGTGAAAAGCCGATGGTTTCCACATTCCATCGCATCGCCCGCGACTTCATCAGCAAGCGTTCCAGAGCATCACTGGCCGACGGCTTTGGTACGATCAGGTGCCGCCACAGAAAATACCAGCCATACATCCACGTCAAAACGGCTGCGGGCATCATAAACGCCAAAGATCCAAACATATCGATGGTTTTCTTCGTCCGGTACCGCACCGCTGCATAAACAAGATCGACCCGAACGTGACCGCCCTGCACAAAGGTATATGTTGCACAAAGGCAAACCACCAACGCATTGTACAACTTAAGCTCTTCCGCGTACCAGCTGATATCAAACTGCAGCGGCACTCCGAACCCGAAAACAATATCCGGCCGGGTGAAGATCCTTTGCATAAACACAATGACCACCTGCTGCAGAACCATCAAAAGCCCAGCCCAGGCAAAGAACCGCCCCACACCATTGGCAAAGCCCTCGAGCACGCGCACGCAGAGCCACATAAAGCTATTTCGCCAAAATCCAACCGCCGTAACGATCAAAAAGGTGGTAAAAATCACAAAGAAAAATTCAACGGATCCACCGTAATAAACGAAGCGCATCACGGCCTGCTTGTCAGACCAATCCAGCCAGAGCTGGGGGTGCAAGACCGCATAGCCAAAATTGTAAAACGACATGACAATATTTTGTGCCAGCCATTGCACGCCTTGCAAGAGCGTCATAACCGCATCAAACAAGCCAACTGAGCCTTCTTCTTGCATAATATCTCCCCAGCGCGCTCGTTCGCGGATCTTGTCCGTATTGTCATCTTATATCGGAAGGCCCAGCCTAAACCGGGCCTTCTTCCATTACAACAGTTTTACTCAGCCGCCCAGAACGCGGTTGCGTTGCTCAACATAATAGCCGTCGGATTTATTAATCCAAGACGACGAAGTCGCCATTGAAGCCTCAAAACTGGCACGGATTTTTGCAAACATCTCATCGCCCATGTTCTCATCCATGACTTCTGCCGAGGCGCGACCAAACGCGTCCCACACGTCATCCGAGAATTGCAGCGTCTTAACACCTTGCGATTGTAGGCGGCTCAGCGCAGCACCATTGTTAGAAAGCGTTTCCGACAGCTGGTAATGCGTGGTTGCCATCGCCGCATTGGTTACAATCGCTTGATGCTGTGGCGACAACTCGTTCCAGACGTCAAGGTTCATAGATCCAGCAAGGGCCGACCCGGGCTCATGAAAACCCGCAGTGTAGTAAATTTTCGCAACTTCCTGAAAGCCGGCGCGTTCGTCAGCAAACGGACCAACCCACTCGAGACCGTCCAGCGCGCCCGAAGACAGCGCCTGATACAATTCACCGCCCGGGATGTTCTGAACAGAGGCGCCCAGTTTGCCAAGCACTTTACCACCCAGACCGGGCATACGGAATTTCAGGCCATTGAAATCATCGGCAGACTTGATCTCTTTACGGAACCAACCACCTGATTGCGAACCCGAGTTACCCGCGATCAAACCTTTGAGATTGAAAACCTCGCCCAGTTCGTCATGCAACGCTTGTCCACCACCGTGGTGATACCAATTGGTGAATTCCTGAGCTGTGCCGCCAAACGGTACAGAGGTGAAATAGGCATAACCCGGGTGCTGACCGATAAAATAATAATCAGCCGAATGGTACATATCCGCTTGGCCTGACGACACCGCATCGAACACTTCTAGCGCGCCCACCAGTTCGCCCGGTGCCTTTTTATCGACAGTCAGTGCCCCATCAGACATCTCGCCGATCATTTTAGAGTAATATGTCGAGGCGTCATCCAGCACCGCAAAGCCGCGTGGCCATGATTGTACCAGTGTCAGAACCCGCTTGCCTGCAGCATAGGCCGGCGCCGCCAACGTGGAGGCAGCAGCAGCTGTCCCACCCAATGCAGATGTTGTTAAAAAAGACCGACGATCCATAAGACTTTCTCCCAAAAATAATTCAGTTCAGAGCAGTTATCCACCCAAACTTTTGCTAAGGTGTACACGTCTATACTGATAGTTAGCTCTGGATGTAAGACCTTATAATCAGTTCCCTTCAGATTGGATGAAATATATTATTAATTTCCATTTATTTCTCACATATTAAGAAAATTATTTTGCAAATAGGTTTTGAACGCCAAAGCCAGCACGATTCGCGCCTTTGCGTGTTTTGGACAGCGCAAAAGACTGGGCATGCATACTCTTTGGGATATCAGGCCCTGCGTCAGGCGTGCCTGCTTTGACGCCCGGGTTTCTTAACGACTGGATATTCTGTAGACAATAACTGAAATCGTACCTCGCAAGGATTAAAAAGACTTTCAAGCCTCGAATTACGCAATATTCGTAAATTTTTTCTACGCTCAGCGACACTTTCACTAACATTAAGCGGTTGACGTTGCTTTTCAGCATGCTTACATCGGATCGTAGCGGAATGGTCGGCTATGAATAAGGGCATCGGCTTGACCAACAAAGGCAACCTTTGTTAGGCCTAGATGCAAGTCTAGAAATCACATAGGCCTCCGAAGACAATCTCGGAGGCTTTTTTATGCGGCAGTTTAGCTGCAATAATTCGGAGCGAAAAAATGACCCGCCAGATGACCGGAGCGAAAATGGTAGTTCAAGCCCTTAAAGATCAGGGCGTAGAAGTGGTGTTTGGCTATCCCGGTGGAGCCGTCTTGCCGATCTATGACGAAATTTTCCAGCAAAACGACATGGAACATATTCTGGTGCGCCATGAGCAAGGTGCCGTCCATGCCGCCGAGGGCTATGCCCGTTCAACCGGCAAGCCGGGTGTGGTACTTGTGACCTCAGGGCCCGGCGCGACCAACGCCGTGACCGGCCTGACCGATGCGCTTATGGATTCGATACCAATCGTTGTTCTAACTGGGCAAGTCCCAACATTTATGATTGGCTCTGACGCCTTCCAAGAGGCCGACACCGTGGGAATCACCCGTCCCTGCACTAAGCATAACTGGCTGGTCCGAGAAACCTCGGCCCTGTCCGGGGTTATCCATGAAGCATTTCACGTGGCCACATCGGGCCGGCCCGGGCCAGTATTGGTAGATATCCCGAAGGACGTTCAATTTGCCACGGATGAATACACCCCGTTGAAAAAGGCCCGAGTGAGCCGTTACCAACCGCAAGTAAAGGGTGATCTGGACATGATCACCAAATTGGTCATTGAGATAGAGACCGCCGAGCGGCCGTTGTTTTATACTGGCGGCGGCGTGATTAATTCCGGCCCCGGTGCCAGCCAGTTGCTGCGCGAACTGGTGGCGGCAACCGATTTCCCCATCACCTCGACGCTGATGGGGCTTGGCTCTTATCCGGCCTCAGGCACCAACTGGTTGGGTATGCTGGGCATGCACGGACTTTACGAAGCAAACATGGCGATGCATGATTGTGATCTTATGATCAATATAGGAGCGCGATTTGACGATCGCATCACCGGACGCATCGACGCCTTTAGTCCCGGGTCTAAGAAAGCCCATATCGACATCGATCCGTCGTCGATTAACAAAGTCATCCCAATGGACATCGCAATTGTCGGCGATATCACACATGTTTTGGAAGACCTGCTCAAAGTCTGGAAGGCGCGCGGAAGCAAGCTCAACACTAGTGCAATTAAAAACTGGTGGGGGCAAATTAACGACTGGAAGAAGATGGATTGCCTGTCTTTCAAGCAAAGCGGCAAAATCATCAAACCCCAATATGCTCTATCTCGATTAGAGGCGCTGACCAAGGATCGCAAAGACCGCTTTATTTGTACCGAGGTCGGCCAGCATCAGATGTGGGCCGCGCAATACATCGGCTTTGACGCGCCCAACCAGTGGATGACATCAGGCGGATTAGGCACGATGGGATATGGAACGCCAGCTTCGATCGGTGTTCAGGTGGCGCATCGCGACGCGCTGGTCATCAATATCGCAGGCGAAGCCAGTTGGTTGATGAATATGCAAGAGATGGGAACCGCAATCCAATTCCGCCTGCCGGTGAAACAGTTCATTCTCAATAATGAACGCCTCGGTATGGTGCGCCAGTGGCAAGAACTGCTGCACGGCGAGCGCTATTCACATAGCTGGTCAGAGGCACTGCCAGATTTTGTAAAACTGGCAGAGGCCTTTGGTGCCAAAGGTATCCTTTGCAAGGACCCCGATGATCTCGACGAGGCAATCCTTGAAATGCTGGCTTATGACGGACCAGTTATTTTTGATTGTCTGGTGGAAAAGCACGAGAACTGTTTTCCAATGATCCCGTCTGGACAGCCACATAATAAAATGCTGCTGGGCGAGGCCAATATCAAAGACGCTATTGGTGCAACAGGTGCCGTGCTCGTGTAAACCGTCGGCAGGAGTTCAGCCCCTACCCTTTTTGCGGAAAGATCTAAAAGATGTCAGCTCTAAAAATTAAAAAAGGCGCGTCGCAGCATTCGGCCTATAATTTACGACCAAACTTCAGTGACGTGCAGGAAACTCACACACTTGCGGTTTTGGTCGATAATGAAGCTGGCGTCTTGGCGCGGGTGATCGGACTTTTTGCAGGTCGGGGCTATAATATTGATAGCCTGACCGTAGCCGAGGTCGACCATCAGGGACACCTTAGCCGGATCACCATTGTGACAACCGGAACCCCACAAGTGATTGAGCAGATAAAGGCGCAATTGGGACGGATCGTCCCGGTTCACGAAGTTCACGACCTAACGGTAGATGGCCCATCAGTCGAACGCGAACTGGCCTTGTTGCGGGTCAACGGTAAAGGCGAAGCACGCGTTGAAGCCCTTCGTATTGCTGATATTTTTCGCGCCAGCGTTGTCGACAGCACCTTAGAGAGTTTTGTCTTTCAAATTACTGGTGCCCCTGAAAAAATTGAGGCTTTTGCAGAATTGCTTGGGCCGCTTGGTCTAACCGAGGTCGCCCGCACAGGGGTAGCGGCCCTGTCACGGGGAAGCTGAAAACCAACGCGCGTTTCAGTCTCGTCTGTTCGGCAAGGCTTTTGGTCAAGCAAATTGATTTACATCAAAAGCCGTTAATATCGCGTCTTTCAACGTGACAAACAGCGTTAGGCTGCAACAGAAAACTAGCGCTCAAAAAAAATACCTGTATGGACAATCGGTCCAGAGCCTTACGAATAGCTCTTTTGAGGCTCTGCGCAAAACGCTGCGCGCCTATTATCGGTATGACATCCGAACTTACCATTGCAAATTCAAGTGCCATTATACATTATACTCTTAATTTCATTTCAAGAACCGTATAAATTATCTGCCGCTTAGCATTAAAAATACTCGCCCATTTTCAAAATAAATTTAAAATCAAAAGGTCTTTAGAAAATTGAAACCGCCCATTAAAAGGCGCCAGCACGCGCCCGATCCCGCGCAATTGCGCCAAATTTTTGGTACCAACCTTAAGCAGCTTTGCCGAAGCAAGCCTTCTATTTCGGCAGTCACCCGCGATCTTGGTATCAATCGCACACAATTTAATCGTTATATTTCAGGTGAGAGTTTCCCAAGGCCTGATATCCTTCATTTGATTTGCGAATATTTTTGCACCGATGCCCGAATTTTACTCGAACCAATTGCAGGGTTTGAAAACAGCGATTGTCAGCTTCTCGCACATCCAGAAATTCAAGAGTTTTACACGCCAGCGCATGCTTGTGATCAAAGCGATATGCTCCCCATGGGACTTTATTGCTTCGCGCGTCAATGCTTTACAGACAGGGAACAATATATCCAAGGCCTGTCACTGGTCTATCACAAACAAGGGACAACGTTCATGCGCGGGCTGAGAGCTTCACCGGCCAAATCTCTTAATTCCGCCATCAAAACCCATCGCAGCCGTGAATGGCGTGGATTTATAATGCAGCAAAGCAAAGGTATCTCGGCATTGATCTCTTGGCCAAGTTCGACCTCTTGCTCATATATGTTTTTGGCAAACCCGTCTAATCTGCGTAGCAATATCTGGTCGGGCTATTGCACCCACAGCAACTCAGAAGCCAAAGCACAATCCCGTGTCACCCGTTTAATTTTTGAATTTATTGGGAAAAACCTTACTGACGCTCTTAAAGTAAGACGCAGCGCCGGCTGCTGTAACGCCGAAGCACTTGCCCCGCAACACCGTAAGTTACTATTACCACAGCAGACATTTTACTAAGTTAAAGATAATCGAGATCGATCTAAATAAATCATCCGCGCGATAAACAGCGAAAAGGGTGTTCTAGACAAAGCCCATATCAGGCGGGCGGGCATTGGGCCAGTTGGTCGCCCTGTGCCAAGCCTGCCCCATTTCGAGCAAGGCCTTATCAGACCCACGGGCGCCAAAAATCTGCAGGCCCATTGGCAGACCACCAGAGCCGAAACCGACAGGGATATTTAGCGCAGGCAAACCAATCAGGCTGACCGGTATCACCACTTCCATCCATCGATGATAGGTATCCGTCGCAACACCGTTGACCTGTTCAGGATGTATCCAGTCTGCAGGAAAAGGCCAGACCTGCGCCGAGGGCAGGATCAGTGCATCATAAACGGCAAACATCGATGCCGCCTTACGAAACCACTCTGATCGGATCACGCTAGCCGCATGCACTTGCAACGCACTCAGTGACAACCCGTGCTCTATCTCCCAGATCATCGCCGGTTTCAGGGCCTTTCGGGTTTCAAGATCGTCATACAGAGCCACTTCATCGCTTAGCAACGACCAAGACCGCAGTTGTGTCCAACTCTCCCAAAGCTGGGCAGCTTCAAACGGTGGGGCCAGTTCTTCCACCTCTGCACCAAGGTCGGATAGTGTATGCAACGCATCTTGGCACAACTCCAAAATACCAGGCTCCATCGGATAGGCACCCCCCCAATCACCGAGCCAGCCAATCCGCTTGCCAGTGAGATCAACGTCAAGATCAGGCATAAAACCACTTTCACAACGGCCATGGGGCACCCGCGGATCAGACCCGGCCTGCACTTCAAGCAGGGCCGCAATATCACACGGGCTGCGCGCCATCGGACCCAGCGTAGACAGCTGATGGAGAAAACTATCCCCGCTAGTCGAAGACGGTACCAGCCCCCAGCTGGGGCGCAGGCCATAGATATTATTCCACGCCGCCGGGTTGCGCAGGCTGCCCATCATATCAGAGCCATCCGCCAGCGCCAGCATCCGCGTCGACAGCGCCACAGCAGCACCACCAGATGACCCGCCCGCCGAACGCGATAAATCATAGGGATTGCGGGTGACGCCGTGCACAGGATTAAACGTATGGCTGCCAAGGCCGAACTCAGGCGTGTTGGTCTTGCCGATAATAATCGCACCAGCTGCACGCAATCGGGCAACCATCAACGCATCGGATGTTGCAATCTGTCCGGCATGGATCGGCGAGCCCATTGAGGTCGGCAGGCCCTTTGCATCCGCCAGATCCTTGATCGCCATCGGCACCCCGTGCAAAGGCCCCCGGCGCGGTGCTGCGTCCGCCTTTGCGGCCTCGGCCATCAGCGAATCGTGATCACGGAGCGACACAATCGCATTGACCGACCCATTGACGGCATCGATCCGTGCCAAGGTCGCTTGCATCACCTCCACAACGCTGATTTGCTTGCGATCGAGCATCGCGGTTAACTCGAGTGCGCTCTGCTCAAACGGTTCCATCGGCAAGACCCTTTGCATCTGACTATAGGACCTTACACCTTTCTCTCTTTGCGATTGCAAGACTAAATTTGTACCGACGACCGGCCTTCACCAGTCAGATAAAAATTGTAAATAGCTGTTTTTAACAATCAACCTCGCGCGGATGTCACCAATCCCCACCCAATTTACCGACAGTAGGTTTTGGCAATTACACCAAAGAAACAGCCAAAAGCTGTGTTTCCGCGCACACCTTAGGTATAAAAACCCACAGCAGCCTACCCACTTTATGCCCCAACCACGCATTCGTGTGACCGAACTGCTAAGCAAGGCATAGCCAGCGAACAGCCAAGCATCTTGAGGTCAGAGTATGGCACGTCTATGCAGTTCCATAGTCAAAACGCTATATAAAGTTTAGTTTCCGTCAATTTTACGCCGCCCTCACTCCCCCAAAGACAAAGCCGGTGGCACAATAGGCCTTTAATATTCTCCACAATTAAAGTACAAGAGAAATGTCTTTCGGGACTATGGACATAAACGCGCTCGTAATACGCGGATCGGACCCGGGGGCGGTACCCGGCGACTCCACCAAACACCGTTCATTTGACGGATTCGGGGTCGAAATAGGATCGACGAACGTCTAAAGGGGTTAGCTTTGTTTCGGCGAGATACCACCGTATCGGTTCAAAACGTACAATTGCAAATGACAATCGTGCACCGGTAGCAATGGCTGCGTAAGCAGTCGGCGAGACCGAACATTAAGTCCAGTCCCTTTGCAGGGCCTGGCGGGGTTCGCAGGCACCTGGCAACAGAAGCCTGCACTGTTACCCCCCCCCAAAAAAAATGACTTTTAACCCTACCAGCTTAGACCTGCTAAAATGCACTGTTTTTATGGCTAATAAGCAGGCTTTCTGGAACTTTTCATATCTAGTCACATCTGGTTTTCTACACCCACTTCTGTTGCCAACCTTTGCGCCCGCTTTACCATCCTCTGTACCACCCCTCGAAATCTCAAAGGTGCACGATAGCGCAGCCCTCATTCTAAAGGATAAACTGAATGACAAACGATCTGTATCTGACCCAAGTGGCATTCGAAAAAGAGAGCCGTCCTATGACCATCTAGAGGTATGAAAGTGACCTGACAAACAATAAACAAGATCGGCAAAAGGCTTCAACATTCTATGGCAAGCCTCTGATGAAACGGCCCATCGAGTCTATGGCATTGAGAATCATATAGGCAGTTTGGCCTGTCGCGGTTTGATGCCGCGCCTTTGATAGCATTTACCGCAACAAAGGAGATTGACTATGGCACCGAAACGGACGGACGAATTCCGCCAAAATGCGGTGCGTATCACATTGACCAGTGGCCTATCGCGTAAGCAGGTCACTGATGATCTTGGTGCCAGAATGTCGACGCTGAGCACCTGGCGCACTGCACACCGAGACCCAGATGTGATTTCACAAGAAGATTTGGGATTGGCTCGGCAGAATGACCGGCTTCGGCGTGAGAACTGTGTCCTCAAGGAGGAAAGCGAAACCGTAAAAAAGGCCACGGTGTTCTGTGCGCGCCAAAACCTTTGAGGTTTATGGCCATCTAAGAACATGGATCTGCATTTTCCATTACGGATGTGCGCTGTCGTGAATTTCAGCGCGCGGATTACGGGCGTTCGGTCACCGCTCAGCCCGTTGCAGACAACGCTCTGACGTGGTCACGTTGGCCCACATCAAAGAACAATCCCGTCTCAGCCTTGGCTGCTATGGCAGGCCGCGTATGACTGAAGAACTCAAAGAGATTGGCTTTGATATCGGGCACCGCCGTGTTGGGCGTTTGATGCGCCACAACGGCATATCCATGGTTGGAACTCGCAAACACAAGGTGACGACAGACCGCAATCACAAGTTCAACATTGCGCCAAACCTGCCTGATCGTAATTTCACAGCGGATCAACCAAACCAGAAATGGGCAGCTGACATTACCTATATCTGGACGCGCGAGGGCTGGCTGTATCCGGCTGTATCCGGCTGTAATCCTCGACCTGCATTTGCGGCGTGTGATCGGCTGGGCGGTAAGCAATAGCATGAAACGCGACCTGACAATCAGGGCGTTGAAGATGGCGATCGCATTGCGGGCACCGGCCAAAGGATGCCTCCATCACATCGACCGTGGCAGCCAATATTGTTCGCACAACCATCACAAGATCCCGCGCCAACACGGATTTAGGGGGTCGATGAGTGGCAAAGCAAACTGCAATGATAATGCGGCGGTGGAGACGTTCTTCAAAACCATCAAGGCCGAGCTGACCTCGCACAATCGTTGGGAAACAAGACGCCAAGCCCAGGGGGCAATATTCCAGTATATCAATGGATTTTATAACCTGCTCCACCGCCATTCATCGCTGGGGGACAAAAGTCCCTTGGCCTTTGAACGACAGGCTGCATCAATAAGTTGGCAGAGGAACGTAAGTGGGACAGGACCAACCAAAGGCCGCCGCCACCGTGGCCGAGTATTGCTCAGCCGATTACAAAGCTCATTATAATGAACGCCACTTTCTATAAAATAAACGCATTGCTGCCAAATGGGGAAACCGCGCATATCACCACTCGCGATCCACTTTGTTGGAAAGGTATGATTGTGTGCATTTCACTAGAACTTCCGGAAACTAAGGCGCTTTTAATGTGCGCGACCACATATACCTGCGCCATGGTCTTCAAAATGTCGGCGGCTGAGGCCCGAACTAAAATACAGACGTTCGCGATTGATCTTCCAACATATGAAATCATTGGCAAAGATGCTCAAAAACAAACCAAATTACAGCGACACGCGATCAGGTTTTTAGTCAGGCAAACACTGTGACCCAAAAACATCCGGATCAAATTCCGGCGTTGGACGCTCTTGTTGGTCAAAATAGATCGGCCTCGACCAATGAACAGATCTGTAAAAAGTGCTGATGAATAAGCAGACAAGTCATATCGGTCTACAACGAAAAGAGCGTTCAACTTGCCCAATAGCACATATACAAGCCCATTTTCACCTGTTGATGTGTTCAAATCGGCGAGAGTTTATCTACGTTGAAACAACGACCATAAAAAATGTTGCTCTGATCTGGCGGGGGTAAGATGGGTTTCGTTTTCCGACGCCAAAACCTCAAACCACGGCGCAAAAACTTCGGCCATTCTGCCCGGATCATAGCGCTGCACCTCAAGGCCCGAACATTTTTGCGGCCCAGAAGTTGAGAATCCGCCGCAAATGAAAAATGCCCCAGGTGCCAGGGCCGTCGTGAGGGTGTTGATATAGCGTTCCCGGCTATCCGGGTCTGTCAAAAAATGGAAAACCGCGCGATCATGCCAAAGTTGATAGCACCGCTCGGGCTGCCAATCTATTACGTTGGCCTCGATAAATGTTACTTGGTCTGCGTCCACTCCAAGACGCAGCTTGCTCTGTACAAATGCGTTTGCAGATATATCCAACGCGGTAATATCGCGAAACCCCTGTGACAGCCAACCATCGATCAATTTTGATGCGCCACTGCCGATGTCGATCAGAGGCGCGGTATTTGACAATTTCACGGTCTCAAAAAATCGCAGAGAAGTAGCAGGCACCTCTTGATACCAACTGGTGGAATCATGAGATTTGGTTTGCCAAACATTGTCCCAATGAGCCTTTAAATCCTCCATATCTGTCTACCGTCCTCATGTTACGGGTCCATTTTGATACTTTGGCACCTTGTAAAATGTGGCTTAGACCGCCTCGATATAGCGAAACTCGCGCTCGGCGCCACCGTCCAAGGCCTTGATGGCCGCTTGGTACTCGTCGCTGTTATAACCCGCATCCGCAGCCTCCATGCTGGGCCATTCGATCACCACAGTGCGGGTCTTCTGACCAGCCTCACGAACCGCAATCGGCAGGCCCCGCGCTAAAAATCGCGCCCCTTTCGCCATCATTGCAGGCCCGGCAAGGACGGCATAATCCGCAAGTTTTGCCTCATCAGATACCGACGTGTAAATTACCACTTGAAGCACTTTTGGCATATCTATCTTCCTGTTTTGTTTTTTGACCTATGTCACTGGTACGGTTTCGTATAACCCATTCCCGATTTCAGATCAAAATGAAACATCAAACAGTGCGATCTGAGTTTCCCACGGGGTCGTTCCTTTTGGCTTTATTTGTATTGGGCGCGATTGAGAGCCCAGTATCCCTTGCTGCCCTCAAGATTACCCATCAATTTAGCCCATGCAAACGGGGTTCGCCCATTCTCATCTTTTGCCTTCACATTTGCCTTGGCATCCAGCAACAGCATAACGGCGGCAGATTTGCCAAACCCGGCGGCCCAATGCAGCGGGGTCACACCATATTTGTTTGACGTATTCACCGTGGCACCTTTGGCGATTAACAGTTCCATGTTTCCCAAATGGCCGGTGCGCGTGGCATTCAAAAGCGGCGTAAACCCGGCTTTCGTACGCATGTTGATCGCCGCCCCCCGTTTTAACAACAACAGAGCTTTATCCTGCGCCATCCCCGCAGCAAGATATAGTGCCGACTGGCCCTTTTTATCCGTGGCATTCACTTTCGCCCGCGCGCCAAGCAACCGTGCCATGACATCAGCCGTCGAATACTGAATTGCCAGAGACAGTGGCGTTACGCCCCCCGCTCCCTTGGCATTCGCATCAGCACCTGCGGCCAACAATCTTTTGACCGCTTTCGCCGAATTTCTCTTAATTGCCAAATGTAACGCCATGTCTGAATCTGCATTGCGAGCATGTACTTTTGCGCGTGATTTCAACAATCTGTCCAGCATGGCATACCGGTCAAAGATCACCGCAAGATGCAGCGGTGTCTGCCCGGTATCATCACGCAGGTTCACATTGGCCCCCGCCGCCATCAGAGTTTTGAATTTCGCCTCTTTTCCAAACCGCAAAGTCACTTGCAACGGCGTTATGCCGTCTTGGTCTTTTGCGTTGATATCCGCACCGGCCGAAAGCAGTGCTGCCACGGTTTTGGCGTTCCCAAAACGCGCCGCCAGATGCAGAGGTGTCTGTTCGGCGCTATTGCGGACATCGACATCAATTCCAGAGGCTATAATTTTCTCAATTGCAGGCAAAACACTGAATTGCGCAGCCCAGTGAAGGGTCGGCAGAACATAGCGTGGGTCATCGGTTGCCTGTTCACGCTCAGAACATCCCGTCAGTCCCAGAACACCCGCCAAAACAACGATCACTGCGAAAATATGCTGCTGCATGATAGGCGCCTCATTCCTTATGGCGATGGTAACGCCGATTGCCAGGTCCTTAACCCGTACAACACCCGTCACGCATGAGATTTAGGCTGCACATAAATCTTAAGGGTGCTGCAATACGAACCAATTCCAGCCTGTGGCGCAGAGATGCAAACCGCACGCCAATATATTAATTTACCGCCTAAATGACAGGATAATGATTGAAATCACCAAATAAACCGGCCGCCGCCTGTGCTTGGACCGATTTGCAACCCAGGCTGCGCAGGTTTTTGGGCGCGCGCACGGCAAAGACAGATATCCGGCTTCTTAGCTTTGCGTCCCAAGATCACCCCCCGATTTCGCGCTTCTGGCCGATATAAAGCAAACCCAAGCAGAGACTGCGCTTTGGGATCAGGCCCGCTGAATGGCATAATCAAAGCCTTGACCATCCCCACTGAGGATGAATATGCTTAACTGTGGGGTGCGCGTTCGCCCCGTGAGGCCAAGGCCAAATCTACGCATCCGCTGACATTTTTCAGAAAGGATGAGCCGTGACCTCATTTACCGAAATTTCCTGTGCCCAATTGTTCAAAAAAATTGGCACC
>DDEJ01000166.1:0-179 GCA_002336405.1 Rhodobacteraceae bacterium UBA1957 | reverse complement strand
GCGCTGATCCCATCGTCACGGCGCATTTCACATCAAACAGTTCTGAACACACTACAGGATAAGCCACAGGAGACACCCACCGGCAAGACAGTCGTCGTGTGTCACGAGGGCCATAAAGTTTCCCATGGGGCAGCGGCTGTTTTGCGCGCGCAAGGGGTGCCGGCAGAAGTCTTGAGCGG
>DDEJ01000012.1:26018-26176 GCA_002336405.1 Rhodobacteraceae bacterium UBA1957 | reverse complement strand
CGTTTCATGACTTACGTCAACGCCTCGTTCATGAAGTAGGTCCTCCACATTACGAAGAGAAAGCGGGAAACGAACATACATCATTACTGCAAGTTGGATAACTTCATGGCTGGTTTTAAAGTAGCAAAATGGGGAACGTTTTGTCATTCGGCATGGTT
>DDEJ01000012.1:2274-25687 GCA_002336405.1 Rhodobacteraceae bacterium UBA1957 | reverse complement strand
CCCGTCTCAAGCGGTTTTCTCTGACAGTACCCATTTAAAGGTTGGTGTTTATCATGTTAAAATCTCCACCAGCTATGGGGTTTTACTGTACACCATCTCAGGCGGTGTGGCTAGGCACGCGTGGCTTGGTCCGGGGGCCATGACCTAAGCAAAGCCATCATGCGCTGATTGAGCCACAGCAACGCTAACGGCAGGACGAAGGTGCGCGCTCTATTGCCCGATAGTGCACTGGTTCTTGGTTCCCGGTCCACGGGCCTAGGCGGGATGGCGCAGTGACCCCAGGCCAGGTTTGATGTAGCGGAATGGAGTGTGTTGTGTCATCCAAAGACGCTATAAAGTTGCCTTGCCCGCTTCACTCAAGTTCAATCTGACAGAACCCTCTGTCATGTTGCCGGGAATAATGGACGCCCAGTCTGACAGGTTGCCGTTTCATACGCATGGGCAACGCGCAAAACCATGTCGTCATCGAGACGGGGCGCGAGAATCTGAAAACCCATCGGCAAGCCCACTTTGGAAACGCCACACGGCACTGAAACTGCAGGCGTGCCAACAAGATTGGCAGGCACTGCCAGCATAGGGGCGTGCATATAGGCGAGCGGATCAATCGTGTCGATCCGGGGTGGATCACCCGGAACAACCCCAAAAACCAATAGGTCGACCCGCTCCCACATGGTATCCACTGCACGGATCAAGTCCCCAACCCTTGCACGGGCGCGCGTAACATCTGCGGGGTCGATTGTTGCACCGGCTTGCAGACGCGTACGGGTATTTAGCGGCATCGTCGTGTCATGTGCCACCGACTTGGCGTGCAGGCTGTACGCCTCAGACAACATCAGGGGCAGGAAACAATCGGTGAAATTCTGCAACGGCGGGAGCGTGACCTCTTCGACCACAGCCCCCAGTGATTTGAGAACGGCAAGGGCGTCCTCGACGGCTTTTATATGTTCGGCTGTAGCACCAGCCTCGGTGTCGAAATGCGAAACATAACCAACACGCAATCCGTCAAGCCGCACAGTTAAGTCGACTGCATAAGGAGCAGATCGCGGCGTCATCGCGTCAAGAAGGATAGCACAATCTCGGCTGCTGCGCGCCATCGGACCAACTTGATCTAGAGACGGAGCCAGAGGAAAGACGCCGTCCCGGCTAAGCAAGCCATTTGTGGGTTTCAGACCGACAATACCGCAGAATGCGGCTGGAATACGAACCGACCCGCCAGTGTCGGTGCCCAAAGCTGCCGGGACCAACCCGGTTGCCAATGCAACCGCCGAACCAGACGATGACGCGCCCGGCGTGCAGGCAGGGTTAACCGGATGACGGGCAAAGGATATCAAATCTCCCGTCCCCGGCGCGCCGAGGCAATAAGAAGCACAATGCAGTTTGCCCATCAGGACCGCACCCGCAGCGTCGAGCGATCGCCAGACTTCAGCATGAAGTTCGGGCGTATAGGTGCCGCAAAGGCGGGTCTGGATTTCAGCCACGTCAATGGCGTCTTTTAACCCAATAGGGATCCCGTGTAACGGCCCACGTAGTTGGCCGTTTGCCAATTCAGCGTCTCGTGCCCGCGCCGTTTCACAGGCTGTTCCGAACATCGGCGTGATAAACGCACAGGTCAGCTCGTCAAGCGCGCTACACCGCGCGATCAACGCATCCGTCAACTCAAGAACACTGATTTTGCGGGTTGCGATCAAACCCGAAAGGGCATGGATACCAAGCTGATACAATTCAGTCATGTCTGTCTCCTGATCTCAGATTGCCAATTTTGAAGTGGGTTGCTATTAATTGCATGATCAAACAAGGGGAGCGCGGCATGGGTAAGCTTGAAGGGAAAACGGCGCTTGTGACAGGCGCGGGACGCGGCATCGGTAAAGCCATTGCCGACCGGTTCGCCAAAGAGGGCGCACGAGTAGCAAGGATGGATCTGGCACATTCCACAAGTGACGGTGACCTGAACCTGACAGTTGATGTCAGCGACGAAACCGCAGTGCAAAGAGCCGTCTCTGAGACACAGGCCGCCTTTGGACGTATCGATATTCTGGTAAACAACGCTGCAGCTGATAATTCGCAAACCCCTGTCGGAGATCTGACGCTGGATGAATGGCGCCGGACTATCGATGTCAATCTGACGGGAGTTTTTCTGCTTAGCCGCGCGGTTATCAGAATGATGCGTAAAACTGGTGGGGGGGTGATCGTCAATGTCGCCTCGCAACTGGGCAGCGTGGCTGTCAGAAACAAAGCAGCCTACTGCGCGTCCAAGGGCGGGGTTCTGCAATTGACCCGCGCCATGGCGCTGGACCACGCAGATGACAATATTCGGGTCAATTCGCTGTCGCCCGGCGCAGTGATGACCGAACGACTCACTAACCTCTATGGCGGCGAAGAGGCCGCCAGTGATGCACTGGTAAGGTTTCACCCAATTGGCCATATCGGCCTGCCTTCGGATGTGGCGGGTGGTGCGGTTTTTCTTGCGTCTGACGATGCGCGCTTCATGACCGGATCCAATCTTGTCATTGATGGCGGATATCTCGCGCAATAACAGTTTCATCACTCTCACATTGTCTGCTGGACGCGCGGCGGGCGTTTGGCTATATTATTTATCCTTAAAATAATTACGCCACTAAGTACTATCAACGTTACCCCTACGCCGTCCAGGAACTCGGGGACTTCGGCTAAAAAAATATAGCCGATCAGCACAGCCCAGATTATGCGCACATAATCCAGCGCACCAATCAGCATAGATGACGCCACCCGGTATGCCACTGTCGTGCAGGTGTGTACAGCCAGCGCAATTGCGGCAAGCGCGATAAACAAAATCCATTCCTGCGGTTGCGGCGTGGTCATTACCGGCGCTCCGGCAGCGCCATAAATAATCGCTCCACCAAGGCTGAAGTAGAATAAAACTGCGTAATTCGTGCTGCGTGCGGGCATGCGGCGAACGGCAAGGTTCATGCACGCTCCAGTAAGCGAGCCAAACAGAACAACCAGCGACGCAGGCTCTATCCCCGAGACATCGGGCCGCAACACGACAAGCGTTCCGCCAAAACCAATCAGCATCGCCAGCCATCCCAGTGGCGCCACACGTTCCCCAAACAGCACCCGCGCAAAGATCAGCGCAAAAATCGGAGTAGTGAAATTGATCGCTGTGACTGTAACAATGGGCAGCGTCCGCAGTGCATAGTAGAAACAGGCCATCGTAATGATCGCAAAGCTGGCATGGACGGCATGTGCCTTAATATCTGCTGTTTTGACAGCCCTGAAATTGTTGTAAAAAAACAGCAGTGGTAGCAGCAGTCCAAGCGTGATCCACGACCGCATGGCAAGCATTTCCAGCGTGCCGACATCTAGTTTTGTCAGCTCTTTGATGATCACACCCATAAAGGGAATTATCAGCGTGTTGAGCAATATAGCCGCCGCCCCAAGCACTGGACGTGCCACAATTACGTTGGCTGTATTTTTCGCCTGCACTGCCATCTTCAATCCACAAGTCGCCAAATCGGACCGCGTGCCTTGACAGCATCAAGTAAGCTTTCGTCAAACGGATCAAGCACATAACCTTCGGGCTGTGGCGGACGGTTCGGGTAGCCGGTCAGGCGTTCGATGATGTCGCGGATCGCGGGATCTGTATAATAAGCGTTATAGGCGGCGGTGATGACGGCATCGAAACGCGCGGCGTCCTGTGCCTCAATCTCGTGCAAAAACTCTTCCCGACGAAGTTGCGGCAGGTCGACGAAACCCTTGGGCAAAGCGTCCAACACGCCCGCCATAGCCTCGGCTCCGCCCGGCATATCATCCGCAAGCCTAGCGGCGTGCACTGCCAGCCCATGCGCTCCAGCGGCGGGCCAGTCGCCCCCGTCACCGGGCAACAGCGTATCCAAAAGTGCGGTCAGTCGGCCGGTCATGCAATGGCCCTTTGTGTAATTTTTCCATCACGCATCGCGGTCCCGGCGCGCAAGGCAATAGCCTGAAGCGTTGGTGTCGGATTGACGGCGGCAGCGGTGACAAATGTGGATGCGTCAACGACCGACAGGTTATTCATGCCGTGCACCCGCCCACGCGCGTCGGTCACGCCAGCCTGATCATCCACACCCATACGAGCTGTTCCCATCAGGTGAAATCCACCGTTGCGCACCAGCGGATTGATGGCAATCTGGCGCGCGCCCGCTTCGCGCAGTGCCTCTGACGCGCGTTTAATGCCGTAATCCAGCATCTTTTGGCTGTTCTCACCAACGCGGTAGATCATGCGCGGTACAGGCAGCCCGTGGCGGTCGGTCTGCGTGGCGTGCAATGCAATCCGGTTCGGACCTTCTGGCAGGTCGTCGCAGGTCACGGTCAAAGACAGACTATGACCGAAACGCGCCACAAAATCCTCCTTATGGCGTTGGCCCCACGGCAAACGCAAACCGTAGCCGCCCAACGCGGTGGTCAGAGGCCCCTGCCCGCGTAACGCCTGAAGCTGAAGCCCGCCGATAAAACCGCGTGATTCATCGCTTTCGTAGAATTCCTGGCTGACCAAGGCAGAGGC
Source organism: Rhodobacteraceae bacterium UBA1957 (assembly GCA_002336405.1). Lineage (GTDB taxonomy): Bacteria > Pseudomonadota > Alphaproteobacteria > Rhodobacterales > Rhodobacteraceae > CPC320. The sequence goes on along the minus strand of DDEJ01000012.1, from coordinate 21,168 downwards.
AAACGCGCCCCGCCAGCTTTGCTGATTTTGCTTGAACAACCCCGTTACGATAGCAGTGGGGTGCAGCATCAGACCACAGCCGAACAACGGGTTATCAATAATGCCTGTCAGTAGCCGCGCATTGCCCAGCGCATTACCCGCCATGACGACTTCGCCGCAGGACAGACGCGCGGGACCGTTCGCATCGACATAATGCACATCCGTTATGTCGTGGCCCAAACGCTCGAGTTTCGTGACCACAGCGCCCGAGCGCAATTCGACGCCCTGTGCCTGCGCTACGCCAAGATAGGCAATATCTGCGCTCGCGCGGGCGTGGCGCGGACAGCCGACACCACAAGGTCCACAATTATTGCAGGCCCCACGGGTGCCGCGCGCGCGGCTCAGGATCGCGGCATCCGATGGCCACCAGTGCCAGCCGAGCCGGTCATATGCCGCTGCGAGCCGCCGTGTTGCGGGGCAAAGCGGCAAAGGCGGGCAAGAACGCGTCGCGCGTGGCGGATTTCCGGGATCACCGGCAAGGCCCGAAACGCCCATAATCTCATCATTCAGATCATAAAAAGGTTCAAGGTCCTTATAGGAAACAGGCCAATCAGCCGCGACTCCATCTAATGTGCGCTTACGAAAATCAGAGGGCCGTAAGCGTGGGAAATGCGCACCCCAGCGGATCGTGCTGCCGCCAACTGCATTGAAAATCGCAGGACGGATCACGCTTTCGCTGTCATCAACAGGATAATCTGCCACGCCTCGCCGCAGGTTGGGGTTGGCGTTAAACGTCGTTTGTAGGGCCAGTTCCCAATCGGATGCCAGCGAAGGAGCAACTCGCTGATTGACGTGACCGCCAGCCTCAAGCACCACCACTTTGATGTTGGGTGCCACGGCGGCCCATGCAAAGGCCAGCCCCGCAGCACCCGCACCAACAATCACGATGTCAGCGGTTTGCGTCATGTGTTGACGTTTTCGTCCGGCACTTTGAGGTCGACCCTACCCTTGCCTTCTTTCATCCGGTCGAAATGGTGGCACGACGCTTCGAACGCCGGGATCCCGGCAGGCAGCGCCGCCATGAACGCGGCCTCGTAGACTTCTTTCCAGGTGGCACCGTTTTCTATCGCACGGATTGCTGCCCATTCCACGCCTTCGCTGTCACCTTTAACGGCAGTGGTCACGCCGACCAGCACAAGGAACCGCGTCTTGAGGTCCATCGGACGGCCTTCTGCCTCGCCAAACAGGGTGTAAGTCGCAAGATCGCCGTAGCGGCGCAGCATTTCCGGATCGAGTTCAGCGAGATAATCGTGCACCGGCAGAGTGTAGCCACGCGTTTCTCGGATTTTATCAAGTGCGGCTTTGCCTTCAGGGGTCATGTCATATCCTTTTTTCTAGTTTAAATTTTGCGAGCGACAAGTTCGCCCTCTTTGATGGCATCGTTGACGCGGCGCGGCGACATGGCGTCGCCGATGAGGTGGCAGTCAAGACTGCTCTCGAGCATGTGAAACAGCGCATCATTTGCCGATCCTCCCTGCACCATCACGACCGTGTCGATGTCGTCCAGCATTTCGGTGTCGCCGGTGAAAAGGTCACGGATCATCACGCTGCGGGGGGTTATCTCGGTCAATTCACGGTCGACATGAAACGTCACACCCGCGCGGCGTAACATGCCGTGCACTTTGCCCCAATCCCGCGATGCGGCAAGATCGGGCGACGGCTGGCCCAACTGCGTGACAAAGAACACTCTTGCACCACGTTGGGCGAGGTATTCTGCTGTCACGGCACCCTGCCGCCCACCCATCGTATCGAAAACCACTGCGCGTTTACCCACGTCAGGATCAGATGCCAAAAGATCGGTATAGGCCATCACATGAGCCAGATCAGCTCCAGGCAGCGGGTCCCCAGCCCATTTTTCAGGCCGCAGCATCGTCCAGCCGTGGCGTAACCCAGTCGAGCCTGTGGCAATTACTGCTGCATCAAAACTCAACAGATCGCTCTCTGCCACGCGAGTTTCCAGCCGTATATCCACATCGTCCTCAGCCAGCCGCGCCTCGAGCCAGTCGACGATACCAACCAGTTCAGTTCGGCTGTCAGCCTTAGCCCACCAACGAACTTGCCCACCCAGACGTTTACCTGCCTCAAACAGCGTCACCACATGGCCGCGCCGCGCCAGTGTCCATGCGGCGCGCATACCGCCCGGGCCACCACCGACAACAGCAACCTTTTTGGGCGTTTTGGCAGGTTCCAGCACCTCTTCATCTAGCTCCAACTCGCGGCCCGCGGATGGGTTGTGGATGCAGCCGATGGGCGACTGTGCAAAGATTGTGGACATACACCAATTAGCACCGACGCAGGGACGTATTTTTTTGGCCTCACCTGACAAAGCCTTAGCACCCCAGCGCGCATCTGAGATCAGCGCGCGCGCCATGCCCACGAAATCTAGCTTGCCTTCGGCAAGATAACTCTCAGCCTCATCAGGGTCGACAATGCGACCCACGCCAACCACGGGAATTTTGAGCTTGGCCTTGATTGTCGCTGTCGCATCAAGCTGAAAGCCATGTTTTTCAGGCGAGGTTGGATAGATCAGCATCCGGTTAATATATGTCCCGTGCGATAGCGAAATATAGTCGATCAGACCAGTAGCTTCAAAACGGGCTGCCAGATCGGCCCATTCATCCGGGCCAAGCCCGCCCTCGTGCCCGTCATCAGAATTAAGCCGCATGCCCATGATCATATCTGAGCCAAGCTCTGCACGGCTGGCCTCGAGTATCTCGATCACGATTCGCATTCGATCCTCTAGCGTACCGCCATACGCATCGGTACGGTTGTTCGTGGCTGGCGACAGAAACTGGTTGAGTAAGTAACCGTGCGACATTCCATGCACTTCGACCCCGTCCAGCCCACCCTCGCGCGAGTGCTTTGCTGATAAGCGATAGCCCTCGATAATCTCGCCAATATCCTTGGCCGTCATAACATGCGGCATCTCACGGTAGACACCACAAGGGATGGCAGAGGGCGCCCAGACCGGTAGGCCGTTGGTCACCGAATTTGTCTGGCGCCCCCGATGCCACGGCTGCGACAACAGCAGCGTATCATAGACATGCACTGCATCAGCCAACTTTTGATATTCCGGGATCATGCGCGGGTCGAATGCAAACGCCTTGCCTTTGTAGGGCTGCGTTGTTGGGTGCGATGCCATCGCCTCCATTGTGATGATAGCCGCACCACCTTTGGCGCGGGCGGTGTAATAGGCAATATGCTGGTCAGTAAAAAGATGATCCTTGACCAAAAGCGTCGCATGGGCCGTCATCCAAATACGATTTCTTGCAGTCTTTGAACCCAGCTTCAGAGGGCTTCCAAGAAGGGGATAATCACTCATACGTCTTCTTTCCTCTCAATAATGTTGCCACCATTAGGGATGCGCAGGCAGCCTGCTTGTTGGCCCGAAGGCACCTGTATCGCCTGCGGCACCTCGCGAGCGCAGCGCGCAATGGCAACGGGGCAGCGGGTGTGGAACTTGCAACCCGTCGGAAGAGCAATGGGTGACGGGACCTCTCCTTCAAGGACAAGGCGACTGACCTTGAACGCCGGATCAGCGGGCAGATGAGCCGACAACAGCGCCTGTGTGTAGGGATGCGCAGGGGTTTCGAACAGCGCCTCAGTTTGGCCTTGCTCAACCACTTCGCCAAGATAAAGCACGGCGATTCGGTCACTGATCATGCGCACCGTGCCCAGATCGTGACTGATGAAAAGCATCGCGGCCTTGGTCTCTTCGCGGATTTCGGCCAACAATTCCAGAATGCCTGCCCGCACCGACAGGTCCAGCGAGCTTGTCGGCTCGTCCAGCACGATCAGCTTGGGGTCGGTGGCGATGGCGCGCGCGATACAGGCACGTTGCAATTGCCCGCCCGACAGGTTCGCAGGGTATCGGTTCAGATAGGTCGACCCAAGGTTGACGCGCCGCGCCAGATCTTCGGTGCGGTCGTCGCGTTCCGAGCGTGACAGATCCACGTGCAGCTTGATCGGCTCTGCGATCAGATCACGGATGCGCATGCGTGGGTTTAGCGCGCTCCATGGATCCTGAAACACCATCTGCATGTCGCGGCGCAACCTTCTAATCTGCCCCTTGGGCAGTTGCGTGATATCTTGCCCGTCAAATTCAATGGAGCCTTCTGACGGTTCCAGCAGGCGCAGGATCACCCGGCCAAGCGTGGATTTTCCCGATCCCGATTCCCCTACCATGCCTAACGTCTCACCTGGCATGATGCTTAGGTCAACGCAATTGACCGCATGGACGACGCGCCCACCCCCGACCGGAAAACGCTTACTGAGATTTCGAATTTTCAGGACAGGCTGGGTCATGCGTTTATCTTCACGGCCGGTTGCTCTTCGAGCCTGCCCGCGTAATGGCAAAGGGCAAAGTGGCCCTCAGCCACCTCAGCATTACGCACAGTGGTCTGGCACAATTCAGTGGCATAGGCGCAGCGAGATTGGAGCACACAGCCAGACGGCAGATTATAAAGATCGGGCGGTTGACCGCCCAACGCCTTCGCGCGCCCCATTTGGAACCGTTCGGGCGTGGCTGCTATAAGATCGCGGGTGTAGGGATGTGCGGGCGCGGCAAAGACGTCGCGCACAGAGCCAGTTTCCACAATACTCCCACCAAACATCACTGCGATGTCGTTGCAAAAATGCGCGACGACGCCCAGATCATGCGTGATGATCAACGTCGCCATGTCAAACCGCGCCACCAGACTTCGCAGCAAATCAAGGATCTGCGCCTGCACCGTGACATCGAGTCCGGTTGTCGGCTCGTCCGCAATCAACAGCTTGGGCGAGTTCATCAGCGCCATCGCCAGAAGAACCCTCTGCGCCATACCACCAGACAATTCATGCGGCCAGGATTTGGCGCGGCTTTCGGGATCGGGAAGCCCTACGGCCTCCATCATTTCAAGCGCGCGTTTGTGCGACGCCGTCTTGGGACCGCCGCTGTGGATTTGATGTAGGCGCACCAACTGGTCGCCCACGCGCGTCAGAGGATCAAGCGAGGTGCGCGGGTTCTGCACGACCATCGCGATGTTATTACCACGAATGCGGTTCAACTCGGCGTCAGGCATGTCAGTGAGTTCGCGCCCCTCGAACCTGACAGATCCAGCGACGATTTTCGCAGGTGGACGTAGCAATCCAACAATCGATTGTGCAGTCAGGGACTTGCCGGCTCCAGTTTCTCCAACGATACCAAGGACACGGCCCGCTTCGAGTGAAAACGATACACCATTCAGCGCTTTGGCGATGCATATCTGGTTATCAAGATCGCGCGAGATGAAATGGGTGTGTAGATCTTCAACTTTGAGTAGCGTCATTTCGCGGACCTCCTGCGTGGGTCCATCAGATCCTGAAGCCCATCACCAAAAAGGTTGAGACCAAAGACCAGCAGGATCAGGGCAAGGCCGGGATACAGCGCTACCCACCATTGGCCTGAGACCATGTATTCCGCACCCTGCCGGATCATAGCACCCCATTCCGGGGTTGGTGCCTGAATGCCCACACCAAGAAATGCCAACGTGGCCGAGATGCGCACAGCCCAAGCGGCGCGCACTGCAGTTTGGGCCATTGCCCCCTGAATGGCGTTGGGCAAAAGGTGCACAAACAGAATGCGCCAGGTCGGGTTTCCGGCTGCGACCGCACTTTCGACAAAGTTGGACGAGCGCAGGCCAAGCACCTCTGCCCGCACGACACGCGCAAATACCGGGCTGTCCAGAAAACCCAGTACAAGGATGACGTTGAGCAAAGACTGACCCGTCGCCGCAACCACCGCAAGTGCAAGAATTATCGATGGAAAAACCCGTAACCCGTCAACGAACCTCATCAAGACTTCGTCAAGGAGACCGCCGCGATAACCTGCAATCAGCCCGACAGGAATGCCGATGACCAGCGACAGAATGACTGCGGGAATGGCAATGCCAAAGCCGAATTTCGCACCATAGATTACACGGCTGAACACATCCATGCCGTTGCCATCTGTGCCAAACCAAAACTCGGCTGACGGTGGGTGCAATACTTTATCGGTATAGGCAGCGATCGGGTCATGCGGAATGAGCCATGCAGAAAAAATCGCCAGAAGGGCAAAAAACAGAATAATGAAAAGCCCGATGGCCCCTGTCGGGCTAAGCCAGAATATTCCAGCAAACCGGTTCCAGACACGCGCGCGTACCGGTAGCGGATTTGCATTTGCCAGTTCTGTCTGGGTCGCATCACTCATCAAGACAACTCCGACCGGGGTTCAATCAGATACACGACAAAGTCGATCACGATGAAAACCAGAACTGAGAATACTGCAAGCACCAGAACATACCCCTGTACGGCGGTGAAATCACCACTGATTATGGCGTTGAGCCCATATTGCCCCAGCCCGCCCCATGCGAACACATATTCGATCAGCGACATGGTTCCGACCAGACCGGTGACTTCGGTGCCGATATAGGTCAGAATCGGCACGGCGCTGTTGCGCAGCACAAGCTTGCGCACGTTGCGTTCGGGCAATCCGCAGGCATGGGCATAGCGAACCGTATCAGAGGACAGCACTTCGATCGCGATGGCGCGGGTCTGTTTTATGATTGGCGCGGCTGACACGATGGCCAGACAGATGACCGGCAAAATCAGTTGCGAGGCAGCGGACTGCGCTGCATCCCATCGGGCGGTGAGCACACCGTCAATCAAATACGATCCGGTGATCATATCCGGTGGCGTCACAAGTAGGCTCATTCGCCCAATTGCCGGAGGAGACCAGCCCAGAAGATAAAAAAAGACAAATATCATTACTAGAGCAAGCCAATAAGTCGGGATAGAGAACCCAAACAATGACAGCACGCGGGTGAATTGATCAAAACGGCCGTTTGGTCTGAACGCCGCCCGCAACCCCACCGGAACACCCACCAACGCGCCAATACCGACGCCCCAAAACAATAATTCGAGCGAAATGACCGCGCGTTCTTTAATATCAGTCAGCACAGACCGGTTTGATAGCCAGCTTTCGCCCAGATCGCCCCGTACAACATTACCCAGATAGATGGAGAATTGTTTCCACAGTGGTTGATCCAGACCTAGATTATTGCGGATTGAATCAAACTCGGCTTGTGTGGCTGTCGGACCTGCCAGGCGTCCGACAGGATCAAGCCCGCCAATTCGGACCAGCATGAAGGTGATAAACACCACCCCTATCATAAGCGGTATGACCATCAGTGCGCGGCGTAACAGAAACCTTTGAAAAGTCATGGAGGATTAAGCCTCTTGTTGGACGAAGGCCAGGCGCCACCCAAAGGCAGCGCCAACAGCTGTTGCACAGGTTAGTCGCCGCGCAGTTCGCGCCACCGCTCGTGCTCGTCAGGATAGTAAACCCAGCCTGAAACATTGGGCGCCATCGCTTCGAACGTTGCGGGATAGCTGACAAGAATCCACGGCGCGTCCGCTCCCCAAAGCTTTTGCGCCTCATTCATCAGCGACATGCGCTTGTCTGTATCCAGTTCTTGGCGGCCTGCATCGATCAGCGCATCGAGATCGTTGTTTTTGTATTTGGCCCGGTTTGATACGCCTTTGGAATGGGTCATCAGATACATTGAATAGACGGCATCCAGAACGATCGGACCATCTTCCCATGTGAAGAAACACATATCCTGCACTGCCGGCGCCGCGCGGGCGCGCATTTCCGATGATGTGACACGGGTAGCAACAACGTTCAGACCGATTTTTTTCAGCATCCCAGCGACCTGAATCGCGACCGGCTCTTGATGCCAGAACGCATCAGAATAAAGCAGTTCAACAGGTTCCTTGATGCCATCGGGATAGCCCGCTTCGGCCAGCAACGCCTTGGCTTTTTCAGGGTCATAATCGTAGGGGAAATAACCTTGATTGCTGCCCGCGATGATGGGCGAGACGATGGATTTGGCGATATCGGCCTGACCGGCAAAGACAGCAGTGTTCAGCGCATCTTTGTCGACACCGTAGTTGAACGCCTGCCGTACCCGTACGTCGGAGAACACGTCGCAAGACGGATTCATTCGGGCCGCCGCAACCGACCGGCTTGTCGCACGCTCCACCTTGACGTTTCCGTCAGCCTGCATGTCTACCACTTTTTGGATGGACGGGCGATCGATCCATTGGATCTGTCCCGCCTTGAGCAGCGTCACGCGGCTCGCTTCAGACGGAATTTCCTTATAGATGACTTTGTCATAAAAGGGCTTATCACCGAAATAATTCGGGTTGGCCACAAACACCGCCTGATCGTCAGGGCGCAGTGATTCCAGATGGTAGGCGCCGAAACCTGCGGTATTGGACTGCATCCATTCCAGCGCCCAAGGGTCTGCGTCAGTAATATGCTTCTTGACCTCGGTCGTATCGTAGATGCCAGGCACATACAGCGTCAGCGCACTGAGAAAGATCGCAGAGGGCGCGGACAGGTTAAATTGTACCTCGTATTTCGAGAGCGCCTCGACGCTTGTGACGTTGGAAACGCGGGCGATGAAATTACCCGTGCGCTTCTGGTTGAACGACTTGTTCCAACCCCACGCCACATCCTCAGCGCTCAGCTCATTGCCAAAGGGGCTCATCACGCCCTCTTTCAACGTGAACACCCAGGTCTTGCCGTCTTCGGACGTTGTCCAGCTCTCGGCTAAGTGCCCACGCAGATCATTGGGGTCCAGGACGGTATGCCCGTCCACTTCCATCTTGCCATAACCGATCAGGTTCTCGTAAACCTGCGTTACCACGTTCTGGGTATGCGCCTTGAGCGCGTCACCATCGAACCCTTCTGGGGCCTGCGGCGAGGCGATGATCATCGTTTCTGCCTGAGCGATGCCGGTCAGCGCAGTCGTGGAAAGCGCCAGCGCCACTGAAGCAGCCAATGTCTTTTTGATAAAATTCATTAATTAATCTCCCTTGTTGGTCTTTTTGCTACCCTGTTCCGGGCAAGTTCCCCTTTTGAGGGTTAAAGAACGGCACCCGAAAACTGGGCTTCACCTCGTCCAGAATATCGACAACTTGATATTCCGATCCAATTTTGCGCCCCGTTCCAGGCGCCTCCATCTCGTATTTCCAATGCGCACCGTAACCCAGCGCCTTGTCGACGCTGACGATAGTACCACAAAAAACTGTAAAATTGCGCTTAGGCACGTTGCTAACGCGTTCGCGCAATATGGCGATGATATCTTCGGGTGCAATAAAGACGCCAACCCCAACATCCTGATAAAGCCGCCCGTCGACCCAAGAACGTATGACACAATTATCCCACGTCTTGCGGATCTCCTCATAGGCCCAGAACTTCCGAGCTACGTGGTTGCTGCATGCTTGTTTCGATCCGGGAATTGACACCGTTTCCATGGCTCGATCTGTGTGGTCAGACCCGACACCAACATAAAGCTGATCAGCCATGTGCAGAACGATCTCAACCTCGCCCGAAGTGTGGCCCGTCTGGACGAATAGTTCCTCATCCGTGGTCAGCGCGTGCAGCGCAATTGGATAGATCCGCGGTGCAGGTACATCAAATGCGATGTGAATCCCCGATTTAGCAACTTCTTGCTGATGCGCGACCGCCACATTGGGGTCGCGCGTAGCCGAGCCCAAATTATACATCCGCATTGTCTCAAACGACATAGCGCGTGTCGTACCATCCACCGCCTGAATTAAAACGTCTAGCTTGTGGCTCATGAAAATTCCTCCTGGTCCAACGCAACTGGGTCTGTACCCGGACCAATATGTCGTCGCCACATCCAGAACCGTTTTAGCGTGCGCCCACCCGACCCAGCGGCAAATGCTTCACGGCCATGCAGCCCAGCAAGGTTATTCATTACTAGAAATTCGCCTGCCTGAAGTGTGTACTGAAAATTTAATTCTGGCCGTTCAAGAATATCGTCAAGATAATCCAACGCCTCACGCTGTTTATCTGTTAGCGGCGTCCCCGCCATCTCCATCCCGGGCTCAATCATGACGCGTGCGTAATGAATGTACATCTCGCCCCCAACAATCTCCAGAATGGGCTTTTGTATCGTTGGCCCACGCGACGGCCAAACATGGGCCTGCGGCGCACGAAATTCATAGGTGTCGAAATACAGAGGTAAAAGATCAGGCCGTTCAACCTTGATCGTGTCATAAACATTACGCGCTGAGATGATCGTGCTGTCACCCCCCTCGACTGCAGACCGAAAGCAATAGAGCGCCAAGTAGCAAGGTGGGCGCGCCTCGAGGCAGCCATTGTCAGAATGTTTAGGTGACCGCTTGGGGCTGGCACCGAGGCGCGTCGGATCAGTGTTTGCGGCTCCTCTGTCTGCAACCGTAAAGAGCCGGCGGTCATGCGCAATACCCTGCCGCATCGGCTGGCCAAGGTAATTACATAGTACCCAAGAAATAATCTCGGCCTCAGGTTCAGACCAGCGGTCGGGGTCAAGACCGCGCAGAATGAAAAAACCACGCCCTTCGTCCAGCCTTTTGCGCAGATCCGGCACGTCGCGAGCAAAGGAAGGAATACGGAAATCTTGCTGTTCCACGGTGTCGACCGTCAAACTATTGGAGTTGGCAAAACCGACTCCTAAGGTAATCTCAGCATTGGCCCCATTTGTCAGATCGTAAAACAAGGTATCTTGTTCAGAGGCGAAATCGTCGCGCCGCCATGCTCTAGCAGCGGGGTCTGTCAAAGGCACGGCAGGCGTAGACCTGTCTATTTCAGAGACATTAGATAGTCGCACAATGATGACCTCTCTCTTATCTGTAATAAATCTATACTAAGTAGATTGTATACCAGTCAAGAACAATAAAAAAACAATATTTTATTAAAGATTGAAGTCTTCAGCTTATCCTTCTGTGTCGCGTCGCCGCAATGTGATCAGCAGCTCGCAATGCCAACGCTTGCAGGGTGTTGGTTGGGTTCACTGCCGCCGATGTAACAAAGGCCGATCCATCGGTCACAAACAGTCCAGGCACGTCATGTGCCTCACACCATTTATTGAGAACAGAGGTTTCGCGATCATCCCCCATCCGAGCCGTTCCCATTAAGTGAAACCCTGCTTCCGGAATAGTCTCCATCTCAATAAAATCCCGCGCCCCGGCTGCCTGCAATATTTCGCGCGCCCGAGCACGCCCAAAATCTAGTGCCTTTTTTGCGTCGCTGGGAATTCTATAGATCATCTTGGCTGCAGGCAGCCCGTCCGACCCAGTCAAATCCGGCGACAAAGTGATGCAGTTCTCGAGCACTGGAGCGTCTTCAGAACAGATCGACAGACTGTAACCATGACCAAACATGCCCGCAAAATCCGCATGATGCCCCTGCCCCCAAGGTGCCCGCCGACCCAAGGACCCAAGCGCCGTCAACGCCGGGCCATGCGTGCCAAGCGTTTGCAGTTTGACACCACGTTTGAACCCGCGCGCGGCGTCGGTTTCATAGTAATGATGGCTAACCAGCGGACCGGCACTAATACCACGATGACCCTCTAGCGGCTCATCAAACAGCCCTGTTACACGCGCTAACGGATGCAACATTAATCGCCGCCCCACTAGGCCGCTACGGTTCGCCAAGCCACCGTCGCGTATGTTAAGCAACAGGCGAGGTGTGCCTATACCGTTGGCGGCAACGATCACTATCGGCGCCTGGCCCGTATGACTACGCCCCTCGCGGTCCAACCAAACCACCCCCCGAACAGCCCCATTGGGTGCAGTCAACAGATCGATTACCCTCGCGCCAGTCACAATTTGCGCACCGGCGGCCAGTGCTGCAGGCCAGTAAGTCACATCAGTTGCTGCCTTGGCCCGCTGCGGGCAATTTAACTCACAGGGACCGCAATTGTTACACTGACCCATACCGTTTGCGGCAGGCCCAGTGTTGATCGCAATGTCCCCAGGCCACCACGAGACGCCGGCACGGTTAAACGCCTCAGCCATGCATTGCGCGCCCGGAGATAGACGCACAGGCGGGAGGCGCGGCGCCTCTGATGGTGGATAAGCTGGGTTGCCCTGCAATCCAGAGACCCCCATCATCGATTCATTTAGATTATAGTAAGGGGCTAAATCGTCGTAGCTTACCGGCCAATCGTCACCGACCTCATCTTGGCTTTGGGTGCAAAAATCTGACGGGTGAAACCGGGGGATGTGACACGACCACATAATCGTACTGCCGCCTACACCGTCAAAATAAAGCGGTTTAATCTCACTTTCCAAATCGTCAACTTGGTCGTCGTTTGGCCCCTGGCGTCGGTTGGGGTTGGGGTTCCAAGCGCGTTGGCGGATCACCTCCCAATCCCGCTCCAACGAGGGCGAGGACGCAGGGTCGACCCAGTCACCTCGCTCCAGGCAGGTCACCGAGAACCCGTGGCTTGCCAGACGCCACGCCGCCGCCGCCCCGCCTGCACCAGCACCGATAATTAGGATGTCGCGCTCGATTTTAACCATGGAACAGTTCTTTCACCAACATATGTATCTGTCTAGTGTGGGAACAGAAACGATACCAAGACAATTGCTATTTGAGCATCGTTCCTGTCTACTTTAATTATAGACCGGTGAAAGGAAAGGTAATGACTAAGGGCGCAATCGTGATCGTAGGAGCCACAGGCGGCATTGGCAGTACAATTGTCAGACGCGCAGCCAGAGAGGGATATGCACCCCTTATCCTAATGGACCGCGCCGTTGATTCATTGAACACGATAGCATCAGAGACTGGCGGTCACCCCATCGGGATTGACCTGAACAATGGTGCGTCGGTTGCCGCCGCATTTACCGAAGCTAAACGCCACGCCGGCACGCTATATGCGTTGGTGTTGGCCGCAGGCGTTGTCGACAACGGCAAGCTGGGCGATCTGGATGCTGAGCGCTGGTCCGACATCATTTCGGTCAATCTGACGGGTCCGTTCCTGTGCTGCCTCGCCGCGCGCGATTGGCTGGTCGATGGCGGGCGGATTGTCACGCTGGGATCACTGGCCGGACGCACCGGCGGGGTCGCCACCGGCACCGCCTATGCGGCCAGCAAGGGCGGAGTCGAGGCGCTCACCAAATCAATCGCGCAGGAGCTTGCCCCCCGGCGAATAACCGTCAATTGCGTGGCACCCGGCGCAGTCGAAACTCCGATGCTGGCCGCCCATCCCCCAGAGCGTATGGCAGCTATGTCGGCGTCTACCCCTCTCAAACGGCTGGGCCAACCCAACGAGATCGCCGCTGCTATTTTTTACCTGCTTGGTGAGGATGCAGGCTTTACTACCGGATCCGTTATGGCGGTGAACGGCGGGTTGCGGATGGATTAATTATATGACCGATTATCCACATGTTTTCAGCCCCCTGACTATTGGCACCACACCAGTTCGAAACCGCATCTTTGTGCCTGCCCACACCACCAATTACGGCGAAAATAACCTGCCGTCAGATCGCCACCTTGCCTATCACCGCGCACGGGCCGCTGGTGGCGCTGGGCTGAGCATCTTTGAGGCTATCCGCGTGCACCGCTCGAGCCTTGGCAGGCAGCAAGGCGTCAACGGCTACGATCCTGCCTGTATCCCGCGCTTTGCTCGCATATCAGAAGCGGTGCGCAACGAGGGGGGACGGCTGTTCGGTCAAATCATCCATCTAGGCCGCCATATTGATGGTAATTACACACGCACGCCAGCATGGTCGGCGTCAGATATTCCATGGGCCGCAACCGCACCGCCGCCCCATCCCATGACCGAAAAAGAAATCGCGCAGGTTTGCCAGGCCCACGGCGATGTCGCTGCCAATCTGATTGACGCCGGTCTTGACGGGATCGAATTGACCATGTCACACGGGCATCTGCTTCAGCAATTCATGTCGCCTGCCTCGAACATTCGCGATGATACCTATGGCGGATCGCTGGAAAATCGCCTGCGATTTCCCTTGGATACGTTGCGCGAGGTACGTAAACGACTGGGACCGGACAAGACACTAGGTATTAGGATCAGCGCCGATGAATACCTGCCCGGCGGGTTAACGCTGGACGACATGACGGGCATCGTGCGTCACCTCGCACAAGAGGTGCAGGTCGATTTCGTCAACGTATCGCATTCAGCCTATCACGGCAGCTATACCGTCTCAACCCAGATGGCAGACATGGCGTTTGACATCGCGCATTTCCAACCGCTGACGCGTGCGATCAACGCCGCCCTTGACCGTATGCCGCAAAAGCCTGTAGTAATGACCGCCTGTCGCTATCAACGCGTTGCACAGGCCGAAGATATGCTCGCGACGGGTGGTGCCGACATGATCGGCATGGCTCGCGCACATATTGCCGATGCGGCAATTGTGTTCAAGGCACAGACAGGACGCGAAGCCGAGACGACTCCCTGCATCAGCTGCAATCAAGGCTGCGCTGGCATGCTGGCGCTGAACCTCAAAATTACCTGTTTAAGCAATCCCACTGCTGGTCGCGAGAGTGAATGGCCCACCCCTTCTTTGGTACCTACTAGGGCACCAAAACGCGTTCTGGTCATAGGCGGTGGGCCGGGTGGTATGGAGGCTGCGGCAACTGCCGCAGAACTGGGCCACAGCGTCACACTGGTCGAGCGGCGAGACATACTTGGCGGTGCGCTGCTTTGGGCCGCAAAGATGCCGCTGCGAAAAGAATTTACCACATTGCTGCACTCGCAGAAATCCCGTCTCGAGCGCGCGCATGTGACGGTGCTTCTGGGCACCGATGCGGGGCCTGACTTGACGCACGACGGCTTTGATATGGTGATCCACGCCACCGGCGCCACGCCCCGCGCGCAGCCCCTTGCCTCTGGCGGTCATGCGCTGACGTTAGAGGCCGCTATTGGCGATCCTGACACGCTGGGTCGACATGTCACGCTGGTGGATTCTCTTGGCACATGGTCGGTGGCCTCTGTGGCCGAATGGTTGACTGATCTGGGTAAAACCGTGACCTTGATTGCCCCTACCGGCAACCCAGGCTGGGCCATCAGTATGTATAGCAGTTTCGCACTGCGCCAGCGTCTTAAGGATAAACAGGTGCGCATTATCAGCAATCACGCCCTGGCGGATTTTGCAGACGGAATGGTGCACCTGACCGACCTGTCGCTTGGAATTGCGAGTGCCAGTATCGCCGCCGACAGCGTGATCGCCCCGCTTGCGGCCAAACCCCGGCATTTGCGCAAGCAGAGCGGAGGTAAAAAAATTGTCAATTCAATCGCTATCGGTGATTGTCAATCAGCCCGAACGGCGCTTGAAGCCATCTACGAGGGACATGAATGCGCGCGCACGCTGTAATTTTGGTATTCTCCGGGCTATCTGGGTTGGGATTGGGTTATTGTTTTGAGTTGGTGCTGTCATTTATAAAAATTAGGGACCAACCAATGGAACGTGAAGTTTTTCTGACAATACCCAGGAGAAGCTTCAGACATTGTCGGTGCGGCAGGCGGCACACCTCAATCAATCGTTCAAATGCCTTCTGGGTCGCAAGTCAGTGGACAAGATATCGGACGAGGAAATAGTGGGATAATACGAAATAATAACGCAACACGTAAGCCCTCTGGCATACGAAGTGCAGCAACAGCAGTAAGACAGCTAACGCCAGATCAGCGAAAAAAACTTGGGCTGAAAAGTTTGTTAGGGGAATATTGATATGGCAATTACAACATACGCAGAATTGCAATCTACAATCGCTCTGTTTATCAACAGGGACGATAGCATAGTGACGAAATTTCCACTCTGCAGATAGCAGCCCTACCCCATCTACAGATAATTATATGCACAATCGCTGCAAAATAGATCACAGCCCCTGCATCAAACCCTCAAAATTTCTGCAAATGCACTCTCTAGTGATGACCTCACAGGACGCAGTAAGATCCTGTCGAGCAGAACCGTTTGTAATACCTCCCAGCAATTGAGTTCGTAACACCCCGGTGGAACGCTTCCCTCGTTTCCGCCGGGGCTAACAGGAAAAGAAACATGAATAATTTTAATCCCAGAACTAATCGGTTTCATAAAGAACTCCCAAATCTCGGACACACTAACGATGAAAAAAACAGCAAGATGTCCACATCTATAGTTGAGCAGTCCAAAGAAAAGACAAATAGGTGGCCAGCTATAAGGTTTGGCCTTGCTGTTTTTGTGTTACTTTCCCTTTCAGCTTTTTTGATTTCCGGCCCATCGTTTGCCGCTTCTGACGTACCGCAGCCTTCAATTAGTCTTGATGATGTAGAAAATGGCCAGCTATTATTGCGCTCAGATACTGAGTTAAGTTCAGCCATATTAATATCTACAGATGTCAAAATTAGTATTTCTGGTACAATTAGCAGAACCATTGTCAGCCAGCGCTTTATCAATACAGGAGAGGTCTGGGCTGAGGGCGTTTATGTGTTTCCGGTTGGTGAAAACTCAGCAGTCGATACTTTAAAGATGCGTATCGGAGATCGCTTTATTGAAGGTGTTATTAAAGAGAAAAAAGTAGCCAAGGCTGCTTATGAAAAAGCAAAAAATGAAGGCAAAAAAGCATCTCTTATCGAGCAGCAAAAGCCAAATTTATTTACCAACACTATCGCCAATATTGGACCAGGCGAAATTGTTACAGTCCAGATAGAATTTCAAACCAAACTGTCGCCTAAAAATGGTTTCTGGGAAATGCGAGTACCTCTGGTAAGTGCCCCCAGATACACTTCGCAACCAATCTTACAGCAGGTTAAATTTGGAGCATCAGGCTTTTCAGAGAATGATAATAATACGATTTTCAATGAAGCAAGAGATGTGAAGCTCACAGACGCACCAGAAATAGTAAATCCAGTAGAAATCTCAATTGATCTCAAACCAGGCTTTGCGATGGGATCACTAGAGAGCCAGTTCCACGAGGTGATCATTGAAGAGATTTCCAGCAGCCATCACAAGGTCCGACTAAATGGTCCCGCACCAAGCGACCGAGATTTTGTTTTAAGATGGACTGGAGAAAATAAAGACGTCGAAACATCTTTATTTAAAGAAAAGCAGGGCGGATTAGATCACTTTCTTCTTACGCTAATGCCACCCTTTAAGATTACCAACACAAAGACCCCAGAACGAGAAATCATATTTGTTCAGGACATCTCAGGCTCGATGTCTGGTGAGCCACTCCGGCAGTCCAAAATTGGTTTAGAAATGGCAATCAAGAGACTGAAACCCAGTGATAAATTTAATCTAGTGTTTTTTAATGACAATTTTTGGAGCTATGCAATAAACCCAGTCCCCGCGACACCATCTGAAAAAGCAAAAGCTATTAAAGTGGTCCGAAATATACAGACACGTGGTGGCACAGAAATGTATCCTGCTATCTCGTATGCACTAAATAATTTTACTCAAGCAACTACTGCAATTAAACAGCTAATTTTCCTTACAGATGGGGCTGTACGTGGCGAGAGTGGGCTATTCTCTTTGATTGCAAGCAGTCTAGGTACAGCAAGGCTTTTCACCATTGGTATTGGCTCAGCTCCTAACAGCTACTTCATGAGTAGAGCAGCTGAACTTGGTCGCGGTTCACATTTGCATATTGGCAATACCAGTGAAATTTCTGACAAGATGAATGTACTCTTTCAAAAGATAGAAAATCCTGCCGTGACAGATTTGAAATTGACACTTCCAAAAGGCTTTAGGGCTGAACACTACCCTAACCCACTACCAGATCTGTACGTAGGAGATCCTGTTTCCATCGCCTTAAGGGGGAAAAAGTCTACTGGCCTTGCAATACTTGAAGGTAAAATTGGCAACCAAGATTGGTTGGTAAAAATACCATTAGATCAGGCAGCCCACCATACTGGAATTGCAAAGGTTTGGGCACGTGAAAAGATTGCAAACCTTGAACGTGTGAGAATTGCTGAAAATACTAATCATCAAGCCAAAGATAAGATAGATGCTGAGCTGTTAGAGACAGCATTATCATATAGATTGGTATCCCGCTTATCCTCTCTGGTGGCACTGGATATTACACCATCGAGGCCATTACTGGCGAACCTGATAACTACTAAACTTAAAATTGCAATTCCGCATGGATGGGATAAAAAACAATTTGAGTTTTTACGTCAGGACATATTAACCCCTGCCCTCCAAAAAACAGAAGCACCTTTCGCAAAGCTTTATAAAGCGAACCTAGAAACAAATTCAGCGATTTTTGCACTCCCACAAACAGCGCTTAATTGGAAGACAAACTTCATGTTGGCGTTAGCAACACTTCTTTTTGGTATAATCCTGCTGTGGATCTCACGGAAGTATTCCCATGGTTAAAAATATGCTCACGTTCATTGCATACTGTTTGATTGCAGGGGCACTTATTTTTTTAACGCGCGCAAGCGAGATGCCTCTTAAGGCCCTAGTTGGTCAGTATCTTCTAGATGATGTTTGGAAGAAAACGTTACACTCAGGCACCCAAACCAAGCCCTGGGCGAGCGCCGATTTTAAGGTCATTGGTGAGCTCAAAGTACCCCGACTTGGCGTATCTCGTATTGTTTTAAACACTGCCTCAGGTGAGGCCATGGCGTGGGGCGTGGGGCAGATCGACAGTATACCAATGGCCTCCAATTTCTCTCCAATTATATTAGCAGGCCATCGCGATAGCCACATGAAATTCATGTCTAAACTGCAAATTGGTGATCAACTTGATTTTCAATTAGCCGATGGCTCGTCCCAATCGTATAAAATTACCAAGTCTATAATTCTTAGTAAGCCTGAGTTTCATCTCATAGATAAATTAGTGGATCATCCGCAATTGATACTCACGACCTGTTGGCCGTTTAATGCTACCCGGCCAGGACCCGAGAGATTAATTATGATTGGAAATCTAGTCTGATTAAATATCATTAATCTTTAAAAACAATTATTGTTTTTTTATTGTCCGTTACGGGTATACAATCTACTTAGTATGAATTTATAACAGATAAGAGAGAGGCTTTTATGGAAATGGGCTTGTTTAGT
>DDEJ01000012.1:0-1873 GCA_002336405.1 Rhodobacteraceae bacterium UBA1957 | reverse complement strand
TGCCGCACACAGATCAGGGATCGACGTACCTAACTAAAATATATGTATTTTATTTTATAAATTATTCAAAAACTGAATGCTCTTTAAAAAACTTGGTGTTTATGGTATGATATAATTTGATTGGTTTTGCGTGGAGGCCAAGATGCTCAAGCTAATTCTCTATATGATAATGCTGCCAACAATTGCCTTGTCACAGGAAAAAATTGGCGACAATGGCCTATATAAACAAGATTGGTTTCATCAAAGCTTTCTTGAATTTAACGATGATGCAATCGAAGCGAGCGAATCCGGTAAATATTTGATGGTGTTAATTGAGCAAGCTGGCTGTGCCTATTGCCGTGAACTCCACCGTGTGAATTTTCAAAACGAAAAGATTTTAAAAAACCTTAGAGACAATTTTTTGATTGTTCAGCTCGATCTTTGGGGATCTCGAGAAGTCGTCGGATTAGATGGAATGAGTTACGAGGAACGGAATTGGGTGATCAAAAATGATATATTTTTTACACCTACAACTTTAATTTACGAAGCAAGACCAAACCGCGAAGTTAAAGAGATTTTCCGCATGCCCGGATATCTGAAACCGTTCCATTACATGTCCAGTCTCGAATATATTGTGACGCAAAAATATCTGGAAAAAAACTTCCAGCATTATCTGCAAGAGAAATTCGATGCTATGCGGGCGAGAGGTGAAACGATCGATGTATGGCAATAACGAGTATGTAAATCATACTTCAACTCATTTTCAATCTAGTAAATAGTGAGAACTATTTTGGAGGGACCGCGACGATGTTCTCGGTCCACGGGCCTAAGCAAGGGTGTTGTCAGACAAAGCCTAACACGTCTCAAATATGGTTCCTTGCGTATTGAATTATTTACTGAGCATTGTAATCGATACACGAAAGCCAGGTTTGACGTGGCCATACGCACTATCCGCGGATCAGATTGGACCCTTTAGATCATAACACAGTCTCGGCAGTTGTTTGCTGTATTACAACCCATTGAGTAGCAGATAAGGCAGTACTATTCACAATAATTTTTTAAAATTTATTTGACAGTATCATAATTTAGATCATCCAGTACGTATTAAGTGTCTGAATAATATATATTAGTTCTATAAAATATGGGTTTTTTATGGCTAAATAAAAAGATACATGATTAATCTTTAGGCCCCAACAAGGGGAGCGTGGGGCTAGTTTAATTATCCAGTAAAACAGTTATGAGATTCATTACATTTCCACTCTTTGTGAGATCGTCGTCGTTCAAGTTTTTTTTATTGTAAGCGGTGAGAGCTTTTAATGTTCCCTTACCGTACAATCCATCAATGGATGACTTATAAAAGCCCAAGTCTGATAAGATTGATTGGACTTTTTTGCGGTCACCGTCGGAGAGGTTGATGAAGGCCGTTAAGAGCGGTGGGGGTGTTTTGCTACCATATAGGAATTTATTATCTTCCCACTCACCAACATATTTTTCGCCGTCAGGCCAGACGAAGGTGCCTTGTCCGTTCCTTTTACCAGTCTTCCAATCACCGGCGTATGTGTCGCCATTGGCAAAAGTGTAGGTGCCTTGTCCGTTCTTTGCGTCGCCACTCCACTCACCAGCGTATGTGTCGCCATTGGCTAAAGTTAAGGTGCCTTGTCCGTTCCTTTCGTCGCCACTCCATTCACCAGCATATGTGTCGCCATTGGCAAAAGTGTAGGTGCCTTGTCCGTTCTTTTCGTCGCCACTCCATTCACCAGCGTATGTATCGCCATTGGCTAAAATTAAGATGCCTTGTCCGTTCTTTTCGTCGCCATCCCACTCACCAGCATATTTGTTGCCATTGATAAAAGTATAGGTGCCTTGTCCACTCCTTTTACCACTCTTCCAATCA
>DDEJ01000070.1:658-5415 GCA_002336405.1 Rhodobacteraceae bacterium UBA1957 | reverse complement strand
TTGATGCCCGCAATAGCTGTTTGGAATACATATGGCAGGCGTCACAATATGGCAAAAAGTATAAGACGGATCGAGGAGGCCGCGCGGGCCGCCAACCTTGAAATACAGGTTGAGCAGATGCCAGGCAGCACCCACACCGCAACGCAGGCAGCCAAGGCCTGCGGTTGCCATGTTGGTCAAATCATAAAATAGATGATTTTGAGGCCTGTCAAAGCAGGTGTCTCACGCTGCTGCTACTGGGCGGAAATCACAAAATTAATCTGAACCAAACCGAGGCATTATTTGGTGAGAGACTGGAAAAAGCCGATGCGAAACGGGTGCGTTCCGATACGAGATTTGCCATTGGTGGCGTGTCTTCGTTTGGTTACTAACCCGTATTAACACGTGGATGCAGGCAGGTTTTCTGTCCCATAATTTTTGCTGGGTGGCTACAAAAACCCCCAATGCCAGTTTTTCAATCTCTCCAATTGACATGCGAAATGTAACAGTCGCAAAACTTTCCCAGACAGGCAGCGCCAATCACGGATCGCCAAGCCAAGTGGTCAGATGACCAATGTCGGGCAAGACAACGTCGGCGCAAGGAGCCAACTCGTCGCGACAGGCCGGACCCGTCAGAACCCCAACTGTCTGCATCCCGGCAGCGCGACCTGCGACCAAATCATGCAGGCTATCACCCACCATCACCACGCGGTCGGGATCAAGCCCAAGCGCGCAGGCGAACGCCAATAAAGGGTCTGGATCCGGCTTTGCGCCATAGCCGCTGTCAAAACCCGCGATAAAATCAAAATACCCAGCAATACCCACTGCCATAAGATGCGCGCGCGCGCCAGCTTCGCTATCGTTGGTCATCACGCCAAGTTTCAAGCCGCGCTGTTTCAACCCGGTCAAAAACCCATCTAAAGGCACCACTGGCGCCAAGGGTACATCTTGTGCGCTGACTGTGAGATACTGCTCAATATCATCCACACCCCGATGCGGCAGCACGCCGGTGATATATTCTGCCGCCTGACGGTTGGTGCAGGCAATCAGTGGGCTATCGGGGAAATACATCTTTGCAACCAGATCATAGCCTAGCGCTGAGGCAAGTGCGTCGCCCCGATCACGATCCCCATCGGCAAGTTCCTCGATCACCTGCCCGGCCCATGGGCCCCATGTGTGATTAAAATCAAACAGTGTTCCATCTTTGTCGAATAAGATTGCATCAATACGCACGGGATTTTCCTTTTCTCACGGCAGATGAAACCGATGGACTAAAGTCTAAGCTCATGTCTATGTCCAATGCATCTGTTCGCCGCCGGGCAAACAATTGCGAGCCTGCATCACGCTGAGATAGGGCAGCCCATGTTCATCACAAAACTCGATAACCCAAGTGTCATCCAATAATAAAAAATCTAAAACACAGCCTAAAAACTCGGGATCACTAATTCGTTCCCGCAAATCTGTTTCATTTGCCCCTGTTGCGCCCAAAAATACCTCACATAGCGCCTGATTGCCCATCAGCCATGTCACCACCTGCAAAGCCAGAACTTGGGAGTTTTCGATAGAAATAGTCATATCACCACCCAGTTAGAAAGGTTTTCTTAACTAAGATCAACAAAAGATGAGACTTCAGTCCATCTTGGTTAAGGAGTACCTCTGCAATGTCCGGAACAGCCCTGATTGTCGATAGTGTTTCTACCAATCGGATCATTTGTAAAGCAAAATTAACCGCCGCCTTCTATGGGGTTTTACACGCAGAAACAGGGCGTGCCGCCTTGGACATTAGCGCCAAACAAAAACCTGACATCGTTATGCTCAAAGACAATTTGCCCGACATCACTGCAATCAAACTTTGCCGCCAGTTAAAAACTGCTGCAACATCAGACTGGACACCAGTGGTGATTTTCTTTCAGTCGGAAACCAACAGCGGTCGGATAAAAGCTCTGCAAGCTGGCGCTGACGATGTGCTGAGCCAGCCCATGACCTCTAGTCTGATTCTGGCCCGCTTGCGAAGTCTTATGCGGGCCCGCGAAGCAGCGCACGAACTTGATTTGCGCGACGAAACGGCCAGAGCATTGGGCTTTGCCGAAACCGGTCCCCGTTTCGAGCACCCTGCCCGCCACGCGATTGTTGCCCTGATTTCAAATCATTATGACAATAGTAAAAAAACAATGGTGGGTTTGGATAATAATGCAACTTTCACGCTTAAACACATCACCCCCGAACATCTGATGACCCAAAGTGATAAAGTGACGCAGCCAGATGTCTATATCATCGACCTATCTGCGCTAGACCCCGAGCGCGGGATGTCTCTACTAATCGATCTAAAAAGTCACACAAAAACCCGTCTGGCGGCGACAGTGGTTCTGATACCTAAAGAATATCAAAATCTGGCAGCCTATGTGCTCGACCTTGGCGCCAACGATGTGATGATTGAACCAATCAACGCTCATGAACTCGATATCAGACTGGCCAGACTGATTAATCGCAAACGCATAGGCGACCAGTTGCGCATGAACATTCGCAGTGGGCTACAGGCCGCGATTACTGATCCTTTGACAGGTTTGTATAACCGGCGCTATGCCATTCCCCATATGGAGCGGATGTTAACGCAAGCACATGAAAATGGACGAAGCTGTGCAATCATGGTCGCCGATATGGATCATCTCAAACAGATTAATGATCAATATGGTCATGCGGCGGGTGATACCGTTTTGGTTGAGGTTTCTCGGCGTTTGAACACAAATTTACGGGCTGTCGATCTTGTAGCACGGATGGGTGGGGAAGAATTTTTAATCATCATGCCAGAAACCAAGCAATGTGAAGCGGAAACTGCCGGAAAACGCCTATGCAACGTAATCCATGACACACCGATTGAACTGCCGAACAGGAAGTTCAAGCTTTCCGTGAGCATCAGTATTGGTGTCGCCTTGGGCGGTGGGAACAACGGCCCAAGACAAAGTGCAGCCCAATTGCTCGATCTGGCAGATCGCGCCCTTTACGGTTCAAAATCAGAGGGCCGCAACCGCGTCACCCTAATAGATCATGCCGCCTGACCACAGAAATTCTAGTTGTCTAACCGTTCTGGCTTGGAAGGTGTCACATGCCCAAATTGTTCGCGACGTTGCATCTGTCGCGCCAAACGGTCAGCATAAGCCAGCCGTTCCTCACCGGACATCTCATCGATACGATCAAGCAATAATTCCCTGCCTAATCCTTGTATTATCCTAATATTCTCAAACTGCCCGGTTAGGTAATCCGCAAAATCCAATCGAACAAACGGGTCTGCCGTTAGCAGCGCCACAGCGGCCTGTCTGTCAACCAACCGCGGGCGACGCTCTGAGCCCGGTTGTCGCACAGCCCGCGCCATCGACTTTCGAAATATCTCGCGGTCATCGGTTTCCAGCGCCCGGATGAAGGGTTGCACCAGATTGCGCGTCGAATGCAGGCGTCGTTCGTGCCTCGACGGATTGACGATCATCAATCCAACCAGCGCCCCCACAACCAAAAGATTGATGGCCAGTGAGAAAAAGAAAACAACCCGCATCCATAGCCTTATCCCCACGGATTTTTCTGGTATATCAGTCATGATTTATCCCCCTGCGGTCAACACGGTGAACCCACCGAGTGAATCGACCGCCCAAAAGCTGTCTGTTTCATTATATCCGCTTCCCTGAACGTAACTTTGAACCTGATCTGCCATATAGTTCGGAGGGCTGATACCGATCCAGATCCCTACCAAGGCTGCGGCGCTCAATGCCAAAACCGCAGGTGGCCCGCCTATCAGCCATAAAATTTCTGACAAGACATTGCGCCGTTCTGGTCGCCGCAATGCGCTGGGATTTACCCTAGCAGTGCGCACGATCTCAGCATCCTCCAACATTCTGACGGACAGCGCAGAAGACGGTTTCGGTGGGGTGTTTCGCGCAACGACAAAAAAATTTTCTAGTTCGTCGTCCAGTTGGTCTTTATCGGTCATTTTCAAACCCCAATGCGTCACGTTGATCGTTCAATATTTTGCTCAAAGCGCGTTTTCCACGGGCCGTTAAACTTTCGACCGCCTCAACACTAATCCCCATAATACTGGCAATTTCAGGGTTGGCCAAATCCTCGATATTACGCAGAATAACCGCCTGTCGTTGGCGGTCTGGCAAATACAATAGCGCCGCCTGGAGCGCTTCTGATCGCGCTTTTTGTTGCAGTGTTTCGTCGACACTGTCGGCCCCGTCAGGCGGATCAGCACCAACTTCCAGCGATACAGGCCTGTTGCGATAGCGTCTTTTTCGATCAATACACAGATTGCTCACGACCCGAAACAGCCAGGTTGTGATCTTCGCCTCTCCCGGCCGCCAATCCGGGGCCGTCTTCCACAGGCGCAACATGGCTTCTTGCGCAACGTCCTCTGCCTCAGTGCGATCGCCAAGCAAGCGGAACCCATACGCAAAAACGCGCGGGCCCAAACGATGGGTCAAAACCACTGCTGCTTTGGGATCACCGTTGGCAAACAGCACCAGCAGCGCTTCATCGCTCGCGTTTGTCAGACTATCCAAGGGCATCATCATAGTTCCAAGGCCAATAGGCAACTTTTCCACATCGGGCAACAGCCGGGGTCACACACTCCGGCTGTACTTGTTGTGACGCATAATCAGTTCAATGATCCGCCACTGTGGATCTTTCCGCCTGGGCGGCGCATTTTTTCAAACTCTTCCGCTGACACCGCACCATCGTCATTCTTATCCAAACGGGCGAAGATTTTAGTGCCGCGCTTGCCCGACGTC
>DDEJ01000070.1:0-256 GCA_002336405.1 Rhodobacteraceae bacterium UBA1957 | reverse complement strand
GCGATTCGCTTTTGCATTGACCGCAACATCTGATTGCGCACTTCGGCTTTAGATAGAAAGCCATCTTTATCGCTATCAGCCTTGGCAAACCGCAGTTGACCAGCTTTGGCCAGTTCTTCTTGGGTCAGTACCCCGTTGCCGTCTACATCAAGCTGAGTAAAGAGCGCTGCACGGTCTATTGTTTGAGAGACTTTACCTTGCGAGGCTGCAAACGCAGCCTGCCCAAACGCGAGTGTACAAATTGCACCAAGAGACG
>DDEJ01000089.1:55881-56672 GCA_002336405.1 Rhodobacteraceae bacterium UBA1957 | reverse complement strand
ACGCTATTAATTGAGATATATGATCCAGAATATCGCATAACTGATAAAAAAATCATTTTTGATTTTATCAACGTCTTATTAGCAAGCACCAACAAGTGTTTACCATCAAAATGTCGACACTAATCTCGGCAAATATCGCCCTTTGAGCGAAGATTTTGTAAATTTAGATTTCGCTTTTCCGATGTCACAAGACCACAAACCTAGGTGCGCAACTGCGCATGACTGAAAGCAAAATCTGGCACGATAAAAGGCGGCCCTCGACGCGGCGCAAGAGGTGACAGCAAAATTGCAACGGCCTTAGGCCTCATTCACAGGGAATGGGGCCAATCCAATTGCCAACCTGTTGCGCAAACTCGCAAATACGTTTGGCTCTTAACAGCGGCTGTTCATAGGTTTTAAAGGATAAACCGGCATAGCCAGTCCGAAAAAACTGCCATCCTGCAAGCACAACCCGCGGCGACGCATTTGTAGCAGCGAATTTATCTGCTTCAAGCTCGAGAAACTCTAAATTTTGCGCCAGAGCACCCGCCTTCGCAGGCTGATACCCTAATTTAATACGCCCGTGTTCATGCATCTGCAAAAATTCACAAGCCATACCAATTTGTCGGCACATCGAGGGATTATAAACAATGACTGCCCCTGTTGGCGACGTTACGTCCGGAAAAACCTGAATAATTTTACGAAGTTCCGGGTCTGCAATTTCTGTTGTTTGCAACTGCGCGAACGCAGCCAACCCAGACAGGCCGGCAAAGGCTGATAGTAAAAAAATATACATAAGTTTTAACATGTTG
>DDEJ01000089.1:31980-55496 GCA_002336405.1 Rhodobacteraceae bacterium UBA1957 | reverse complement strand
AGATTACCCCGCAAAGAGCTAATAGGCAATAACATTCAAACCTGTGTTTTTATTTGCGAGGAAGTTTGGATTGCAGCCTATCCCTGCAGAGGTTTGACCACCAACTCACCCTCACCGCGAGCTTGCATCGCCATAGCTGCAGCATGCGCCGCCGCCGCTGTAGTGAAGTACGGAATCCCGTCATACAGAGCAACCGAGCGAATTTCACGAGAGTCCTCAACGGCTTGCAAGCCTTCTGTGGTGTTTATGACAAAAGCTATCTCATTATTTTTCAGCATATCAACGATATTTGGCCGGCCCTCATAAACTTTGTTAACCACATCACAAGCCACGCCCGCAACGCTGAGCCAAGCAGCGGTACCACGGGTCGCGACCAACGTCATACCGTTCTCAATCAACAGATTGGCCGCCTCGATCATCTGGGGCGTCTTATCAGTGTCGCGAATCGACACGAAAGCCCGCCCGCTGAATGGCAGCTCCATTCCAGCGCCCATCTGAGCCTTTAGAAACGCCCGTGCAAAGCTGCGATCCCAGCCCATAACCTCGCCGGTTGAGCGCATCTCGGGCCCGAGAATTGTATCAACTCCGGGAAAGCGGGCAAACGGCATAACCGCTTCTTTAACCGAGAACCACGGCATATTGGGATCGGCCAACGTCATCTGATCGGCCATCGGCAACACTTCGTCGTAAGAGGCGTCTTTGTAAGGCGCACGATGCGGAAAATTGCTCAACGGCTCTCCTGCCATCAAGCGCGCCGCAATAGAGGCAATCGCGCTATCGGTCGATTTGGCGACAAACGGCACCGTGCGCGAAGCCCGGGGATTAACCTCAATCAGATAGATTTCATCGTCCTTGACGGCAAATTGCACATTCATCAACCCCACCACGTTTAACGCCAATGCCAACGCCCGGGTTTGCACATTTAACTCGGCTATGATCGCGGGTGAAAGTGAATAAGGTGGTAGCGAACAAGCGCTGTCACCAGAGTGCACGCCCGCCTCTTCGATATGCTGCATGATGCCCGCGACATGCACATCAGTGCCATCACACAGCGCATCCACATCACATTCCACCGCTCCAGCAAGATAACTGTCCAACAAAACTGGGCTATCGCCAGAAACCACCACCGCCGCTTTGATATAGCGTTCAAGCTGGGTCATATCGCGCACGATCTCCATCGCCCGCCCGCCCAGAACATACGAGGGGCGGATCACCAGCGGAAATCCAAGATCTTTGGCAATCTCCAGCGCCTGCGCATCCGTTGAAGCAATGCCATTTTTCGGCTGCTTCAGCCCCAGATCATTGACCAGAACCTGAAAGCGTTCGCGGTCTTCGGCCAGATCAATCGCATCAGGTGTGGTGCCCAGAATTGGAATGCCTTCCTGCTCCAGTGCATTGGCCAGCTTCAAAGGCGTCTGGCCCCCAAACTGCACAATCACACCGTGCAGAGTGCCATTGTCTTGCTCGACCCGCAGAATTTCCATCACATGCTCAAACGTCAATGGCTCAAAATACAAGCGGTCCGAAGTGTCATAATCGGTAGAAACGGTCTCGGGATTACAATTCACCATAACGGTTTCATAGCCTGCCTCTGTCAGCGCATAGCACGCATGACAGCAGCAATAGTCAAATTCGATTCCCTGACCGATGCGATTTGGACCGCCCCCCAAGATCACCACTTTTTTCTTGTCAGATGGCCGCGCCTCGCACTCTACATCGCCAAAGGCAGGGGCCTCATAGGTCGAGTACATATACGGTGTCTGCGCCTCAAACTCGGCGGCGCAGGTATCGATCCGCTTGAACACAGCCTGCACACCGACGTCCAAGCGCGCCCGGCGCACATCCGCTTCGCCAAGCCCAGTCAATGCCGCCAACCGCGCATCGGTAAAGCCCATCATTTTCAAGTCCCGCAGACCCTCTGCATCGCGTGGCAGACCACCGCTGCGCACATCGGCTTCGGCCTCAACAATCTCGCGAATACGGGCCAGAAACCAGGGGTCAAACATTGTGACGCCATGGATGTCTTCATCGCTCAAACCATGCCGCATAGCCTGGGCAATCGTGCGCATTCGATCCGGCGTTTGCAAGCTGATTGCGCGAATAACGGCTGTTCTTTCGGGTGCGCCCTCAATCTCGACCTCATCAAACCCGGTTAGCCCCGTCTCCATCGATGCCAGTGCCTTTTGCAGCGATTCGTGGATCGTACGTCCGATGCTCATCACCTCGCCCACAGATTTCATCGCAGTGGACAGTAAAGGCGCAGAACCCGCAAATTTTTCAAACGCAAAGCGCGGAATTTTGGTAACAACATAGTCAATCGTCGGCTCAAAACTGGCTGGCGTGACCTTGGTGATGTCATTGTCCAATTCGTCCAGCGTGTAGCCCACCGCCAGCTTGGCGGCGATCTTGGCAATCGGAAAGCCCGTTGCCTTTGAGGCCAGCGCCGAAGAGCGTGACACCCGCGGGTTCATTTCGATGACAACCATGCGCCCGTCCACCGGGTTTACCGCCCATTGCACGTTAGAGCCGCCGGTCTCGACACCGATTTCGCGCAGCACTGCGATCGAGCCATTGCGCATGATCTGATATTCTTTGTCGGTCAGCGTCAGCGCCGGGGCCACAGTGATCGAATCGCCCGTATGCACCCCCATCGGATCAATGTTTTCAATCGCACAGACGATAATTGCGTTATCCGCCGTGTCGCGCACAACCTCCATTTCAAATTCTTTCCAACCCAGAAGGGATTCGTCGATCAGGATCTGGCTCACCGGGCTGGCATCAAGTCCAGACTTGCAAAAGTGTTCGTAATCTTCGCGATTGAACGCCACACCACCGCCGGTGCCCCCCAGCGTAAATGCCGGGCGGATAATGGCTGGCAGTCCGACATGCTCCAACGCGTCGAGGCATTCTTGCATTGTATTGGCAATCACCGCTTTGGGGTTTTCCAGACCCAGCCTATCCATCGCCTCTCGAAACAGCTTTCTGTCTTCCGCCATTTCAATTGCAGGACGCTTGGCACCGATCATCTCAACACCAAACTTATCCAGCACACCCATCTCTTCCAGCGCCAGCGACGTGTTCAACCCCGTCTGCCCGCCCATGGTGGGCAACAGCGCGTCGGGCCGTTCTTTTTCAATGATCTTTGCCACCACTTCGGGCGTGATGGGCTCGATATATGTGGCATCTGCCAGTCCGGGGTCTGTCATGATGGTGGCCGGGTTAGAATTCACCAAAATGACCCGATACCCCTCTTCGCGCAGCGCTTTGCAGGCCTGCGCCCCGGAATAATCAAACTCGCAGGCCTGTCCAATGACGATGGGCCCGGCGCCGATAATCATGATTGAGCTGATATCGGTTCTTTTGGGCATGAAAGACCTCTTACTGTTCATGGGTGATGCGGCTTGGCAGAAGACGCAAATTGTCGTGGGTTATAGAGATCAGCCAACCGCGTGCAAGGGGGGCGGCAAATTAAACGCTTTCGCCGCGTTTAAAACGTGTTCTTCCCCGCCGATAAACTCTATCCGCGGCACCCATAGGTAAAGATCCAATATGCGCATACGATTAGATAGCGGCCCATCCGAAATCGGCAGCGATTTCCACGCCCCAACCGAGATTATTTCCGCCCAAACCACTGCTGAACTGTCGCCCGCACTAGCGCGGTTGGATAAAGCGCGCCACGACGGTTTTTGGCTGGCAGGATATACCAGCTATGAGCTGGGCTATCTGTTTGAGCCCGGGCTCTTGCCGCGCCTGCCCGCACAGCGCCGCCTGCCCTTGCTGCAATTTGGGGTCTATGACCAGCCCCGTCAGACTGCCCTCGCAACCGGCACCGCAGAATTAAGCCAGTTTACGCCACTTTGGGCCCCCGCGGCGTAGGAGGCCGCCTTTTCAGTTGTCCATGATTTCATCGCTGCGGGTGATATCTATCAAGCAAATCTCACCTTTCCTCTAACGGCAAAAACCAAAAGCTGTTCACGGGCCCTGTACGCCGCTTTAGCCGCAGTGCAGCCGGTGCAATACGGAGCGTTGATGCTACAAGACGGGATGCCTGATATTTTATCGCGCGCGCCTGAATTATTTTTTGCACCGATACCCAGGGGCAAATACAAACGCGGCCAATGAAAGGTACCCAACCGCGCCACAGCGACCCAGAAACAGATCGCGCGCGCCGAGACTTTCTTGCGACCGACCCCAAAAACCGCGCTGAAAACCTGATGATCGTCGATCTGTTGCGCAATGATATGTCGCGCGTCTGCCAGCCCGGATCGGTCAAAGTGCCCGACCTGTTCAACGTTGAAACCTATACCACGCTACACCAGATGACATCGCTGGTCGAAGGCCAGTTGCGGCCTGATAAAACCCTTTCAGCTCTATTTCGAGCGCTGTTTCCCTGTGGGTCGATCACCGGCGCACCCAAACTGCGAGCAATGGAAATTCTGCGCGATCTCGAACCTTGGCCACGCGATATCTATTGCGGTGCAATCGGCTGGGCGGCCCCGGATGGGCGATCTGAATTTAACGTGGCGATTCGCAGTTTAATGAGTGAGGAAGGTGAGGTTACGCTAAACCCCGGTGGCGGCGTGGTTTGGGACAGCACCCCGCCGACAGACGACGAGGAGGCGCTTTGGAACACCCGCTTTACCAACCTGCCCCGGACAGCATGCGCGTGATTGAAACGCTGGGGTACCACCGGGATGAGGGCTGTCGTCATCTTGATTTGCACCTAGCCCGCTTGCAGCGCAGCGCGCAGGCACTGGAGTTCAGGATCGACCTCACAGCCATACGCACCCGTTTGCAATCCATAAAAAAGCGCAGCGCCACTCCGCTGTCGGCTTACCGTGGCGCAAGACAGTCACTTTGCGCTAAGCACTGTGTCCTTTCAAGACGAGACAAAGCCGTGGTCAGTGGCGATTGCGCCACTGCGCCTTGCCTCCGATGATCCATGGCTGCGTCATAAAACCACCTGGCGCGCAGTCTATGACGCTATGCGCGCCAAGCTGCCCGCCGGGGTGAGCGAATGGCTGTTTTTCAATGAACGCAACGAGCTTTTTGAGGGCACCATCACCAATATTTTCATCACCCAACCGAGCGGCAAAATTGTGACACCTGCCCTCAGTTGCGGCGTCTTGCCGGGGGTTTTTCGCCAGACACTGCTGACCAAGGGCCTGTGCACAGAACAAGTGATCACACGCCAAGATTTGGCCCAATGCCGGGCAATATCGGTCGGAAATTCGCTGCGTGGGGGGATTGGCGCGGTTCTATGTGATGTGAAAGCTTGACTTTCACCGCGCAGCACGGTGTACCGACGCGACACGAGATGACACCCAAGAGGACGAACGCCATGCATGCTTTCCGCAGCCACACTTGCGCCGATTTGAACAAAACCCATGTCGATCAGACCGTGCGCCTGTCGGGATGGGTGCACAGAGTGCGCGACCATGGCGGCGTTTTGTTCATCGACCTGCGCGATCACTATGGCATGACGCAGGTGCTGTGCGATCCCGACAGCCCGGTCTTTTCTCAAGTTGAGGCCGTGCGCAGCGAATGGTGCATTCGGATCGACGGCAGCGTCAAAGCCCGCGACGAAAGCCTGATCAACTCCAAACTGTCCACCGGCGAAATCGAAGTTTATATTCGGGATATCGAGGTGTTGGGTGATGCGGCCGAATTGCCACTGATGGTGTTTGGCGATCAGGATTATCCCGAAGAAACCCGCCTGCGTTATCGATATCTGGATCTGCGGCGCGAAAAACTGCAGCGCAATATGATACTGCGCTCGGATGTGGTTGCCTCGATCCGCAAACGTATGTGGGATTTGGATTTTCGCGAATATCAAACGCCGATCATCACCGCATCAAGCCCCGAGGGCGCACGCGACTTTCTCGTGCCTTCACGCCAACACCCCGGAAAGTTCTATGCGCTTCCGCAAGCCCCCCAGCAGTTCAAACAGCTGATTATGGTCTCGGGCTTTGATAAATATTTCCAAATCGCCCCCTGTTTTCGCGACGAAGACCCCCGCGCCGATCGCTCGCCCACCGATTTCTATCAGCTCGACCTCGAGATGTCTTTTGTGGAACAACAAGACGTGTTCGACACCATCCAACCAGTGGTTGGCGGTATTTTCGAAGAGTTTGGTGGTGGCCGCAAAGTTGATCAAACCTGGGAACAGATCTCGTATAAAGACGCCGCACTTTGGTATGGCACTGACAAACCCGACCTGCGCAACCCGCTGAAAATGCAGCGCGTCAGCGACCATTTTCGCGATTCGGGTTTTGCCATCTTTGCCAAGCTGCTTGAGCAGGAGGGCACTGAGATCCGCGCCATCCCCGCGCCAACAGGCGGCAGCCGTAAATTCTGTGACCGGATGAATGCCTTTGCACAAAAAGAAGGTCTGCCCGGCATGGGTTATATCTTCTGGCGCGAAAGCGACGGCGAAATGGAAGCAGCCGGCCCTCTGGCAAAAAATATTGGACCAGAGCGCACAGAAGCCATCCGCCAGCAATTGCGGCTGGGCGTTGGCGATGCAGCATTTTTCTTGGGCGGCAAACCTGCGGCCTTTGAAAAAGTGGCCGGCAAGGCCCGTGTCGCGATTGGGGATGCATTAAAACTGACGGACCAAGACCGCTTTGCCTTTGCCTGGATTGTCGACTTTCCGATGTATGAGGCCGATGAGGAAACTGGCAAAATCGATTTTAGCCACAACCCGTTCTCAATGCCGCAGGGCGGTTTGGCGGCACTGGAAGCAGATCCACTCAGCGTCTTGGGGTACCAGTACGATTTGGCTTGCAATGGCTATGAGCTGATTTCCGGCGCAATCCGAAACCACAAGCCGGAAATTATGTTCAAGGCATTCGAGCTTGCGGGATATGGCGCCGACGAGGTCACCAAGCGCTTTGGCGGCATGGTCAATGCGTTCAAATACGGGGCCCCACCCCATGGAGGCTGCGCGGCGGGCATCGACCGGATCGTAATGCTGCTGGCCGATGAGGCCAACATTCGCGAAGTGATTATGTTCCCGATGAACCAGAGAGCCGAAGACCTGATGATGGCTGCACCATCTGAACCGATGGCAGACCAGCTGATGGAATTGGGTCTGCGAGTGATCCCACAGGACTGATCTAAGCATGCGCGCCCTTTTGAGGCGCCGGCCCTCAATAAGCCTGCAAATGATGCGCAACCCCAGAGTTCGGCTTTGACATAGCCAACCGGACGGTTATGCTGGCGCAAAAGGATAGCGCTTATGCCAACCCTGCCAGTCCTTGCCCTGCCAGTCCTTGGCCCTCAGGTTGCAGATTGGACCGCCCCGAGCGCACCCAAGGGAGAGATCCTGTCAGGGCAGTATTGCCGGCTGGTGCCCTTGCAGGCAGAAGACCACGCAGCGCTTTTGTTCAACACCTACGAAGGGCACAGCGCGCTTTGGCATTATATGCCCTACGGACCGTTTTCGTCGGCCGCGCAATATCACCGCTGGGTACGACAAACCGTTGAAAATAAAACGCATCTTTTCTATGCCATCTATGATCTGGATGCGAACATGTTTGGCGGTGTCGCCAGCTATCTGCGGATCAAACCCGAAGCAGGTTCAATCGAGATAGGCCATATCAATTTTGCGCCTCAGCTTCAGCGCAGCCGCGCCGCAACCGAGGCACTTTATCTTATGATGCGCTGGGCCTTTTCAGCAGGATACCGACGGCTTGAATGGAAATGTGACGCCTGCAACAGTGCCTCACGGCGGGCCGCGCAAAGGCTGGGATTAAGCTTTGAAGGTATTTTTCGGCAAGCATCAGTTGTGAAAGGTCGCAATCGCGATACGGCGTGGTTTGCGGCAATCGACGCAGAATGGTCAGCGCTGGACCAAGCATTTTCAGTCTGGTTATCGCCAAGAAACTTTGCACCAGACCAGACCCAAAAAGAGCGCCTTTCTGACCTGACACGTCTGGTGCGGGCCAGTGGTGATCCATCTTTGCCGCGGTGATTAAATCGCCGTGCGAGCGACCAGACGATCTTGCACCAAACCTGCGACACAAGCCAATTCTAATGTCAATTGACGCTGCTGCGCATGCGCCGCACCAAGCCGTTCAGTCGCATCGAGCAGAGCGGCATCAGACGCGCTGCGTGCCACCCCGCGCAAGAACAATGTCAGGTATTCGACCTGCTGCGCAGCGGTATCTTTTTCAATGACTTCGGCCGCATGCGCCATATCCTCTTGAAACGCGATTAGGTCCGGTTCCACGGTTTCGCTGGAAACAGTCCGGACGATATCTTTGCCCACATAGTCTTTTGGCATTAAAGAAAGAATGGTTTCTTGAAATACCGCGAGACTTATTAAAGGCTTGGCAAAAAATCCATCAGCGCCAGCGGCAAGCGCCACAGATTCGCCAAAACTATCGCCACTAATTGCCAGCACGATCCCAACCCGTGGCGAGGCGGCGTTGAGTTCTTCGATTAGCTCGGCTCCGTTGCCATCAGGCAAACCAAGATCAATAATCACCACCGAAGGGCGGTACACCTGAAGATGGCGTCGCGCAGACCGCAGGCAATCAGCCCGACGAATCCGCGCGCCACTTCGCAGGCACAAAAGGCGAATTCCCTCACAGGCAAACTTGCTGTCCTCAACCACTAGAACCGTCAGCCCGAATAACGGACGGTCGCTGCGTAAATACTGTGGCAACGCATTTTGCGTTAGATCATCCATAATCTCATCTCCTTTTGTTGGTCGGCCCACTTTGCACCGAGCAGCCTAACAAGCGATTAATGCCGCGCTGCGACTGCCCACCTCTTGCACAGAGCCCCAACAGGCGACATAGAGTGAGGCCGATAGTGCTTGATTCAGCGCGCCCGACACACAGGAGTTTGGAATGATTGGTCGCTTAAACCATGTTGCAATTGCCGTCCCGGACCTTGCGGCGGCCATTGCGCAATATCGCGACACTCTTGGTGCCGAGGTGGGACCACCACAGGATGAGCCCGACCACGGTGTGACGGTGGTGTTTATCGCGTTGCCGAATACAAAAATTGAATTGCTCTATCCGCTTGGACAAGACAGCCCCATCACAGGGTTTTTGGAAAAAAATCCAGCAGGCGGCATACATCACATGTGCTATGAGGTGCCCGACATTATTGCGGCCCGCGATAAACTTCTAAGTGCTGGCGCACGGGTTTTGGGCAATGGCACACCAAAAATTGGCGCCCATGGCAAACCAGTTCTGTTTTTGCACCCCAAAGATTTCAACGGCTGCTTGATTGAGCTTGAGCAAACCTAAACCTCGCCCTTTTAAAAACTTGGACTACGTGTGTGGTGCCATCACAGCGCCACGCGCCACGCCTAGCTAGGATCTTAAATGTCGATCATCTCTGCCATCGTCTTATTTGCCATCGTCTGGTTCATGGTATTTTTTATCGCCCTGCCAATCCGGCTGAAAACCCAAGGCGATGTCGGCGAGATCGTGCCCGGCACCCATGCTGGGGCCCCCGCCGAACATCAGCTGAAAAAAAAGGCCTGGATCACAACTTTTGTGGCCTTTGTTTTATGGGTTGGTTTTGTCGCCGTCATTGTCTCAGGAAAATTGACGGTGCGCGATCTGGATATGTTTAATCGGATGGGACCGGCGACAGTTGGTGAAACAGATGGGTAAAGGTTGCAACGGCGAGAATCGGGATAACCAGATTAACCAACGGCATAGATAGTGGCACCGCCACCAGCGTTCCAGCCAGCCAGATTTTCCCCGTATGACGCCTGCGCAGGGCTTTCGCCTCAGCCCACCCAAGCCGGCGCGTGGCGACCAATTGAAAATATTCTCGCCCTAGAAGAAAGCCATTCATACCCCAAAAAATAAATGGAGCCACGGGAAAAAACAACGCATAAAGCAACAGCGCAACAAGATTGGCCGCCAATAGCACCAACAAGAAATTCAGCATATCAAAAAGGGCCTGACCCAGAGGTATCCCAGTGACCACCGGCAAATTAGGATAATGCTTATCCTCAACCGCTTGCACCACCCGCTCCAAGAAAAGCGAAATAATCGCGCTCGCAACTGGCATCATTAAAAACACCGACAACACCAGCATGGCCAGCACAGAGGCCCAACTCATCACATCAGACGCCCAACTTACCGGTCCAATCAACGGGAGAGAGGCCTCTGGCCCAAAACTCCAGTTGATCAGGGTAAAGACCCCCAGCGTCGCGCCCACCAGAAATAACACGCTCAGGCCAATGCCTAATAACAGCACCTGACGAAACCGCTGGTCACCAATTTGCCGCAGCGCCTTGACGATGCTCGACAGGATCATTCTGCCATCCATGTGGTAACCGCATCGATATCCGGGCGCGGTCGTTCTGGCGGCATGGTGGTGCGTGTGCCGATATAAATCAGACCGGCAACACGCTCTTGCCCGTTAAGTCCAAACCCGTGCTCAACAAAATCACGGTCGTGCGCCAGCCAACCAGACAGCCACCCGGCCCCCCAACCGGCTGCTAATGCGGCATTAACCAGCCCAAGACAGACCGCACCGGCCGAATACGTCTGCTCAATCGCGGGAATACGCGCGGTAGAGCGGCGTATTTCGACCACTGCGACCGCAAGATTGCCAAGATCAAACTGGCGCCGAGCTTTTGCGATTTGCGCCGCCTCCATCTGGCTGGCGACCGCCCGTGCCTCGGCCAGATCGGCAAGCCGCTCTAGGGCCGGTTTTTGCAACACAATGAACCTCCAAGGCTCAAGCTTTCCGTGATCAGGGCAGCGCGCAGCCGCCGTCAAAAGCGTCGTAAGCTCGGCCTTATCCGGCACCGGCAAAACCAGTGTTTTCACCGGATGGGAGCGCCGCGTGAACAAAAATTCCAAAACAACAGGGTTCGATACGGACATTGAAATCTCCACAACAAAAATAACTACCTCTGATCTCTATGCCGAAGAATAATAGCAAGGGCAATTCCCGAGCGCCTGCAAAATATTGCCTGACCACCCGGGCATTAATAAAGGGCCAGACACGCGGCGCCCCAATCTCCGCCATCTCACAACACAACCTCTCGCACAAATTTATGTACCCCGTGCAGACCAGTCATTATGAGATGGTGGGACGGCTCAGGACTGGGTATCTGAGGACTGGGTATCTGAAGTCAGGGCACCTGAAGGCAGGGCATCGCTACGCGAATAGACCCCTTCCGGCAAAGAGATGGCTGCACCAAGATCTCGCATCTGAGCGATCGACAGGGTAATTTTCTGTATCTGGTTCAGTCTTGTATCATACTGCTCAACTGTAATGCACTCTTCAAAACCGTTGACCACCACATCCTCTTGCAGTGGCACCTGCCCCTCATCAACAAGAGTAATCACGGTTGAATCAAATTCATGCTCAATGGTGAACATTGTCTATTTCCTTTGCCTAATTGACACTTACTTACTAGAGATATGCGCGACAGGCCGCTAGCATGGTCAGTGTAGCAAAAACCAAAAAAGAGGCAAAAGCCAATTCTCGAAAAAGGAGGCCTATTTGATGTTGCGGCCACTTTGCACCTGCGTTTTTATGATTGCAGGGTGCAGTTCTGTTCCACCCAACTCGCCCTCTATCGAGACCGACGCCCCCGTCGCCCAGACAGCTTTGCCTGAAAGCGCAGCAGCACTGCCTTTGACAGCACTGGCAGTGCAACGGGCGCTGGACAGGTTTGAAACCATCGTAAACCGGGTAAAACCCGTCGCCGAGCAAAGCTGCCGAAATCGCGCGCCCAAATTAAACTGTCAATTTACAATCCTGCTTGATACGCGTCTTAACCAGCCGCCAAATGCATTTCAGACACTCGAAAAAGACGACCAGCCAGTGATTGTTTTCACCCTGTCGATGCTATTGTCAGCCCAAAATGACGACGAACTGGCGTTTATTTTGGGCCACGAAAGCGCCCACCACATCCAGGGCCATTTACTCAAAAAACAGCAAAATGCGCTTGCAGGAGCATTGCTTTTTGGCAGGCTTACCAGCCTAGCCGGAGGGCCGCCGATCACAGTCAGAACCGCGCAAGATATTGGTACTTTCATGGGGGGGCGCACCTATTCAAAAA
This sequence comes from Rhodobacteraceae bacterium UBA1957, assembly GCA_002336405.1. Lineage (GTDB taxonomy): Bacteria > Pseudomonadota > Alphaproteobacteria > Rhodobacterales > Rhodobacteraceae > CPC320. The sequence continues at coordinate 43,444 of DDEJ01000089.1, read as the reverse complement.
AATTCGAACTGCAAGCAGACGCCCTTGGCACCCAGATCACCCATGCAGCCGGCTATGATCCGGTGCGGGGCGCCACGTTCTTTAGACGTATTTCAGATCCGGGAAACGCATTTTTCGGAACACATCCGCCCAACCAAAAACGGATCGAAATGGTTCGCAATGTTGCCGCCAGATTGTAAACCACAGCTTGCTTAGGTGCGCAGACCTGCCTTCCACAGACCAGCTCTGACACTGCGAAGCCACGGCCGTAAAAATGGCAGCGGGAATGCAAACATCCCGATTAGCCCCTTGCAGACATCACGGGCATTGCCTATAGAGGTCGTCAACAGCGGCTTTGAGGTTTACAATCTTGGATCCACCGAGAAAGAGCAACGGGCCGCGCGCCCGTTTTTTTGTATCTGAAAGACCCATGAGCAACAGTTTGATAGCCAAAGCCGCCATTGATCGCCGTCTGGCAGAGATCATCACACCCGTGATCGAAGATCTGGGGTTTGAGCTGGTGCGCGTGCGGCTGATAAGCGGCTATGAAATCGTCTTGCAAGTAATGGCCGACCGACCCGATGGCGGTATCGAAGTGGATGAGTGCGGACAGATCAGCACCGCAATCAGCGCGGTGCTGGATGTGGAAGATCCGGTTCTTGACGCCTATACGCTTGAGGTGTCCAGCCCCGGGATTGACCGGCCACTGACCCGGCTTAAGGATTTTGATATGTTCGAAGGCTATGAGGTCAAAATTGAAACCACCGAATTGATCGACGGGCAGCGCCGGTTCAAAGGCATGCTGGCCGGGATCGAAAATGATGATGTACTGATCAATATCAATCAAGGCACGATTGGATTGAAATTTGAATGGTTGTCAGATGCAAAACTGGTGCTGACCGATGATTTGATCAAGGAAATGCTGCGTCAACGCAAAGCTGCGGGGACGTTGAACGAAACGAAATTTGACAAGATTGAGACCGAAGCGTCCGAGGAGGACTAACCATGGCCATTACTTCAGCCAACCAGCTAGAGCTGTTGCAAACTGCCGAGGCAGTTGCCCGCGAGAAAATGATCGACCCTGCACTGGTGGTCGAAGCGATGGAAGAATCGCTCGCCCGTGCAGCCAAAAGCCGCTACGGAGCCGAAATGGACATCCGTGTGTCGATCGATCGCAAAACCGGACGCGCCAGCTTTACCCGCGTGCGCACCGTGGTCGAGGACGAAGAAGTCGAAAACTATCAAGCCGAAATGACCGTAGAGCAAGCCCAACCCTATCTTGAAAGCCCAGCCGTAGGCGACCAATTTATCGAAGAAGTGCCGCCGGTAGAAATGGGCCGAATCGCCGCGCAATCTGCCAAGCAAGTAATCTTGCAGAAAATTCGCGAAGCGGAACGCGATCGGCAATACGAAGAATTCAAAGACCGCGCCGGCACCATCATCAATGGCGTCGTCAAGCGCGAGGAATATGGCAACGTCATCGTCGACATGGGGCGAGGCGAGGCGATTCTGCGCCGCAACGACAAGATTGGTCGCGAAAGCTACCGGCCCAACGATCGGGTGCGTTGCTATATCAAGGACGTGCGCCGCGAACCTCGCGGACCCCAGATTTTCCTATCGCGTACCGACCCGCAGTTTATGGCTGAATTGTTCAAGATGGAGGTGCCGGAAATCTATGACGGCATTATTGAGATCAAGGCCGTCGCCCGCGATCCCGGCTCACGTGCCAAAATCGCAGTGATTTCGTATGACAACTCGATTGACCCTGTGGGTGCCTGCGTTGGCATGCGCGGCAGCCGTGTGCAGGCTGTGGTCAACGAGCTGCAAGGCGAAAAAATTGACATCATTCCGTGGAACGAAGACCAACCGACATTTTTGGTCAACGCGCTGCAACCTGCCGAAGTATCCAAAGTGGTTCTTGACGAAGAGGCCGAGCGCATCGAGGTTGTTGTTCCCGAGGAACAATTAAGCCTTGCGATTGGCCGTCGTGGGCAAAACGTGCGCCTTGCCAGCCAACTCACCGGTCTGGATATCGATATAATGACCGAGGCCGACGAAAGTGCCCGGCGCCAGAAAGAGTTTGAGCTTCGCACCCAGCTATTTATGGACGCGCTGGATTTGGACGAATTCTTCGCGCAATTGCTTGTCTCAGAAGGTTTCACCAATCTCGAAGAGGTTGCGTATGTCGATGTTGACGAACTTCTCGTCATCGACGGTGTAGACGACGGCACCGCAGGAGAACTGCAAACCCGGGCTCGTGAGCATCTCGAAGCTCAGGCAAAAAAGGCCTTGGACCGCGCGCGCGAACTGGGTGTACAAGATAGCTTAGTCGAGTTTGAGGGGCTGAACCCACAGATGATTGAAGCACTTGCAGAGGATGGGATTTTTACGGTCGAAGACTTTGCAACATGCGCCGATTGGGAACTGGCAGGCGGCTGGACAACCGTAGATGGCGAACGGGTCAAAGATGATGGCCTGCTCGAAAAATTTGAGGTGTCACTCGAAGAGGCCCAAACCATGGTAATGACGGCGCGGGTTCTTCTGGGTTGGGTTGACCCTAGCGAACTTGATCCCACAGAGGCAGTCTCAGAGGGCGATGCGGAGGACGGCATCGACAGTGATCTGGCCGATCCAGAGGCGGCAGGCAACTGAACGCCGCTGTATTTAGGGACGATATGAGCCAAGTTGTAGAAAACCCAGACCGGAGCACCGGTGCAGAGCGAAAATGTATCGCAACAGGAGAGGTGCAGCCAAAATTTGGTCTCATCCGCTTTGTGGTGGGGCCCGATCAACAGATCGTACCTGATATTCTGGGTAAACTGCCCGGACGCGGGATCTGGGTTTCTGCTCAACATGAAACGCTTGCTAAAACCATAGCAAAAGGCCTATTTTCACGAGGCGCAAAACAGACTGTTTCTGTGCCAGGTACTTTGATAAGTGATATAGAAAGCCAACTCGCACGCCGTGTGATAGATTTAATAAGCCTTGCTCGGAAATCTGGCCAAGCCGTCTCAGGCTATGAAAAGGTCAAGGATTGGCTGAGCAAAGAAACCGCCCGTGTTCTGATACAGGCAAGTGATGGATCGGCACGCGGAAAGTCCAAACTGAGTACGCCTTATGGCGGCTCATTTATTGGCTGGCTCACTGCTGACGAATTAGGTTTGGCATTTGGACGACAAACTGCAATACATGGCGCTCTAGCCTCTGGTGGACTCACCTCTCGTATTGTAGAGGAAGCAGCACGTCTCAAAGGTTTGCGCGTGATTGATGATAGTGACGGTGGCAGGGGCCACCGGGAAGGAAAAGACAGCTAGATGAGCGATAGTGACGGCAAAAAGACATTGGGTCTCCGCGGAGGTGCCCGCCCGGGCAACGTAAAGCAAAGCTTTAGTCACGGGCGGACTAAAAGCGTCGTGGTAGAAACCAAGCGCAAACGCGTTGTGGTGCCGAAATCGACGGTCAGCAAATCTGCTGGGGGGTCTTCACCTGCGGCAGCATCTATAAAGCGGCCAGCCGGTATCAGCGATGTGGAAATGGAACGTCGCCTCAAGGCTGTTCAGGCCGCAAGAGCCCGTGAGGTTGAAGACGCTGCAAAAAGAGCAGCCGCAGAACTCGCAAGCGAAGAGGACCGCAAACGTCGCCGGGCCGAGATGGAGGCCCAAGAAGCCGAACGCCGCGAAGTTCAGGAACTGGCAAAGAAAAAAGCCGACGAATCCGAGGCTCTGCGCAAAGCTGCTGAAGACGCCGCCAAACAAGCCGCTGAAAGCGCCGACAGCGCAGCGCCACAGCCAGCCGCCACAAAAGTGGCCGCCAAAGTCGTGCCAACCAAAGCCGCTCCAACGCCGATTCGCAAAAAAGAGCGCGAGGCGGATAACCGCGACAAAAATCGCAACAAAGGCGGCGATGACAACCGTCGGTCAGGCAAACTGACGCTAAACCAAGCACTCTCGGGTGGCGAAGGCGGCCGGCAAAAATCTATGGCGGCGATGAAGCGCAAGCAAGAACGCGCCCGCCTCAAGGCTTTGGGCCAGAATATGGAGCGGGAAAAGATTGTCCGCGACGTACAGCTGCCAGAGGCCATTATCGTATCCGAGTTGGCAAACCGGATGGCCGAGCGGGTGGGCGATGTTGTCAAATCCCTGATGCAAATGGGTATGATGGTAACGCAAAACCAATCTATCGACGCCGATACTGCGGAACTAATCATTCAAGAGTTTGGTCATAAAGTTGTCCGTGTGTCTGATGCTGATGTGGAGGATGTGATCAACGAGATCGTCGACGCCGACGAAACCTTGATCTCTCGACCACCGGTAATCACCATCATGGGCCACGTTGACCACGGCAAGACTTCGTTGCTGGACGCGATTCGCGATGCCAAGGTTGTCGCTGGCGAAGCAGGGGGCATCACGCAACACATTGGCGCCTATCAGGTCAAGACTGCAGGCGGCACCGTGTTGAGCTTTCTCGACACGCCCGGTCACGCCGCCTTTACCTCGATGCGGTCACGCGGAGCGCAGGTCACCGATATTGTGATTTTGGTCGTTGCTGCCGATGATGCCGTTATGCCGCAGACAGTTGAGGCCATCAACCATGCCAAAGCGGCAGGAGTGCCGATGATTGTGGCCATCAACAAGATGGATAAGCCGGATGCAACCCCCGACAAAGTTAGAACGGATCTGTTGCAGCATGAGGTGATCGTTGAGAAAATGTCCGGTGAAGTGCAGGATGTCGAAGTGTCGGCCATCACTGGCCTGGGACTAGACGAATTACTGGAATCGATCGCGCTGCAAGCCGAAATTTTGGAACTGAAAGCCAACCCTGACCGCGCCGCTCAAGGCGCCGTGATCGAGGCGCAACTTGACGTTGGTCGTGGCCCGGTTGCCACGGTTTTGGTTCAAAAAGGCACTTTGAAACAAGGTGATATATTCGTGGTTGGCGAACAATGGGGCCGTGTACGCGCCTTGATTGACGACAAGGGCGACCGGATTAAGACCGCTGGTCCATCCGTGCCGGTCGAAGTTCTGGGTCTGAACGGCACCCCCGAGGCCGGCGATGTTCTGAACGTTGTCGACACCGAGGCACAAGCCCGCGAGATTGCCGAATACCGTGCAAACGCTGCAAAAGACAAACGTGCAGCAGCTGGTGCGGCCACCACGCTTGAGCAACTGATGACTAAGGCCAAGCAAGACGAAAATCTCAGCGAGCTGCCAATTTTGGTGAAAGCCGACGTGCAGGGATCTGCAGAGGCCATCGTTCAGGCGATGGAAAAAATTGGTAATGATGAGGTGCGCGTTCGGGTGCTTCATTCGGGTGTGGGCGCAATCACCGAAAGTGATATTGGCCTGGCAGAAGCGTCTGGCGCACCGGTGATGGGCTTTAACGTCCGGGCCAACGCCTCGGCGCGCAACTCGGCCAATCAAAAAGGTGTTGAGATACGCTACTATTCGGTGATTTACGATCTGGTCGATGACGTCAAAGCCGCCGCAAGTGGCTTGCTCAGCGCAGAAATTCGCGAGAATTTCATTGGCTACTCAAAGATCAAAGAAGTGTTCAAAGTCTCGGGTATTGGCAAGGTTGCAGGTTGCCTTGTCACCGAAGGCGTTGCGCGTCGCTCGGCTGGTGTGCGGCTGCTGCGTGACAATGTGGTGATCCACGAGGGAACACTGAAAACGCTGAAACGCTTCAAGGACGAAGTGCCAGAAGTGCAATCCGGTCAGGAATGCGGCATGGCGTTTGAAAACTATGAAGATATCCGCGCCGATGATGTCATCGAAATCTTTGAACGCGAAGAAGTGGTGCGCAACCTCGATTAAGCACAGGCCGGCACCGGCGTCACAGATTTTAAAAGCGCGCGAGGGTTCTCGGGCGCTTTTATCTTTTGTGGTTGCAAAAATGCGCTTCTAAAGCCAATCCCGCAATATCGGGATCAGGGGGATATCCGCCGCAGGCATCGGATATGACGATAAAGCTTTGGCGTGGGACCACGCCAAAACCTGCCCTTCGCGCCCGCGTGGGATGCCTTCCCACTTGCGGCAGGCAAACAGTGGCATCAGCAAATGAAACTCTTCATAGCTGTGCGAGGCAAACGTCAAAGGCGCCAAGCAAGATGCCCAGGTATCAATGCCCAATTCCTCTTGCAATTCACGGATGAGAGCCACTTCAGGGGTCTCGCCCGGCTCGACTTTGCCGCCGGGAAACTCCCATAATCCGGCCATCGACTTTCCTGCGGGACGCTGTGCCAGTAACACCCGGCCATCACGGTCGATCAGCGCTACGGCCGATACCAACACCGTCTTCATGATCTGTAGTCTGCATTAATCGCGATGTACCCGTGTGTCAGATCACAGGTCCAGACGGTTGAGGTATGCACCCCCAACCCCAAATCCACCACGATCCGCAAGTTGCTGCCTTTCATATAGGCCGCTGCCTCATCTTCACGATAGCTTGGCGCAACCCAGCCGTTTTCTGCCACCAGAATGTCCCCAAAGCGGATCGTCAATAAATCACGATCCGCCGCCGCACCAGATTTGCCAATCGCCATGACCACCCGGCCCCAGTTCGGATCCTCGCCGGCAATCGCAGTTTTCACGAGGGGTGAATTGGCGATAGACATCCCATGGGTGCGCGCATCTTTAACGCTTTCCGCGCCCCGCACCTCGATTTCGATAAATTTGCTAGCGCCCTCGCCGTCGCGCACCACCTGATGCGCCAAATCCAGCATTACCCTATGCAAGGCGTCACGAAACACCCCATGGCTTTGTGTCACCTGCACCTGCGACGCGCCGGTGGCCGCCACCAAAAGAGTGTCTGACGTCGAGGTATCGCTGTCAACGGTGATGCAATTAAAAGTCACATCAGACAGCTGTTCCACCATAGCTTGCAGCGCATTTTGATCCACTGCAGCATCGGTGAAAATATATGCCAGCATCGTCGCCATATCGGGAGAAATCATCCCTGATCCTTTGGCAATGCCCGCAATTCGCACTGTTTTACCATCGATTTCGATCTCGGCACAGGCGCCTTTGGCAAAGGTATCAGTGGTCATAATCGCAGCCGCAGCCGATTTAATCGCGCCCAAATCAAGCCGATGTTTCAGATCAGGCAAGCAATCGACGATACGATGATAAGCCAGCAGTTCACCAATCACCCCAGTCGATGACGAGAACACCCGCTTGGGATCAAGCCCAAGCATGTCGGCCACAGCGGTGGTGACCGCCTCGGTCGCCACCACGCCCTCACGTCCAGTAAAGGCATTTGCATTCCCAGAATTGACCACAATCGCCGCACCACCATCTGCGGGTAGGCCAATTTTGGTCTGACAATCCAAGACCGGTGCAGCGCGCGTTGCAGAGCCGGTAAACACCCCCGCAACCGCACTGCCTGGGGCCAGCAGCGCCAGCATAACGTCCTCGCGCCCGCGATAGCGCACGCCGGCAGCCGCTGTGGCAAAACGCACCCCGTCAATAACCGGAAGCTCGGGGAACCGCGCCGGAGCAAGCGGCGAAGGCGTCATATCAGCAGCCACCCGCGATCAATCCAGCAGGGCTTGATTGAGCAGTAGCTCAGGATCAATCTGGCCATCTTCAACCCGGGTCACCTGCGCCTCCGCTACAAGACCTTGAATATGTGCCTCAGTCTTAGTTTGCCGCAACCGCAGCTCGATTTCCCCGCGCACCTCTGGCAGCGTTGGGGCCGCCATCGCACGGCTGTCATTGAGCTTGATCACATGCCAGCCAAACTGGGTCTGTATGGGCGCTGAGACCGCCCCAACATCGAGCGCTTTCACCGCCTGCTCAAACTCGGGCACCATCATCCCTGCGCCAAACCAGCCAAGTTGGCCACCGTTCGGACCCGATGGACCCGTCGATTTTTCTTTTGCCAGTTCGGCAAAATCTGCGCCACTCTCGAGAGCCGCGGTCAGCGCCAAGGCACTCTCTTCGGCTTCAACCAGTATATGAGACGCGTTATATTCAGCGCCACTTTCCGCAGTAGCATACTCAGACTGATAAATCTGCTCTATATCATTTTCGCTGATCTCTTTGGCCATCACCTTATCGATCGCTGAGCCAGCCAACAACATACGTCGCTGGTTTTCCAGCTCTAATTTGGTCCGCACGGTCACTTCGCCAGAGGTCGATTGTGCCAGCAGTACCTGTTGCACCAATTGGTCCAACAGGCCTTTGAACAGCATTTCCGCTGGATAGTTACTGTACTGCTCAGGCAGGGCCTGGCGAGCAAGAATCATATGACCCAAGGTTATCTCTGTGCCATTCACCGTCGCAACTATGGTATTTGCATCAGCACTGTCATCAGCCGCGACAGGGAGAGCCAAACTCAAAGAGACAGCCAGTATGGACAGTTTAGTGAGACGTTTTAACAATGTTTCTTCCTTCATATGTGGCCGCAGGGTCTGGCGGCGTTGACACAGCTTTTGACGCAGCTTACATCGCTCTATGGTAGTTACCACAGCAATCGGGTGTAACCCTATTGGGTGTTGTCCGGGCGGGCAAGTGAATGCGACGTAAAGTTGCAGCAAAAAAGGAAATGATCGACCATGTTAGGTATCGGCACTCTTGCGAAAAAAGTCTTTGGCACACCCAATGACCGGAAAATAAAAGCGACCCGGCCACTGGTCGATACGATTACGGCGCTCGAACCCGAATACGAAAAACTGTCGGATGAAGGATTGGTTGAAAAAACCCGCAGCCTGCAACAGCGGGCACAGGCCGGAGAAACGCTGGAAGCTCTGTTACCAGAAGCCTTTGCCAATTGCCGTGAGGCTGCCAGGCGGGCCTTGGGCTTGCGCGCCTTTGACGTGCAGTTGATGGGGGGTATTTTCCTGCATGAAGGCAATATTTCTGAAATGAAAACCGGCGAAGGTAAAACCCTTGTGGCAACCTTTCCTGCCTATCTCAATGCGCTGACCGGAAAAGGCGTTCATATCGTCACGGTCAACGATTATCTCGCACGTCGCGACAGCGAGTGGATGGGCAAGGTCTATAGCGCCCTTGGCATGACCACGGGCGTGGTCTATCCACAACAGCCCGAAGCTGAGAAACACGATGCCTATCGCTGTGACATCACCTATGCCACCAACAACGAGCTGGGATTTGATTATCTGCGCGATAATATGAAATCTGAACTCAGTGAAATATATCAGCGCAATCATAATTTTGCTGTGGTTGATGAGGTTGACAGTATTCTGGTCGACGAAGCGCGTACCCCGCTAATCATTTCCGGCCCGTCACAAGATCGCTCAGAGCTTTATATTGCGATCAACAAACTCATTCCCGATTTGGAAGAGACACATTTTGCGCTGGATGAAAAAACCCGCAACGTGACCTATACCGATGAGGGCAATGACTTTCTCGAAGAACTGTTGAAAACCCACGATCTGTTGCCTGAGGGACAATCACTATATGATCCCGAAAGCACAACCATTGTGCATCATGTCAATCAAGGTCTGCGGGCCCACAAGCTGTTTACCTGTGACAAAGATTATATCGTGCGCAACGGCGAGGTTGTTCTGATCGACGAATTTACCGGTCGTATGATGTCGGGTCGCCGGCTTTCAGACGGATTGCACCAAGCGATTGAAGCCAAAGAGGGCTGCCCAATTCAGGCCGAAAATGTCACGCTGGCCAGCGTGACTTTCCAAAACTATTTCCGGCTTTACAACCGGCTCTCGGGCATGACGGGAACCGCATTGACCGAAGCCGAGGAATTCGCGGAAATTTACGGGCTGGGCGTAATCGAAGTCCCCACCAACCAGCCAATTGCGCGCATCGACGAAGATGACCGTGTCTACCGCACTGCGACAGAGAAAAACCAAGCGATCGTTGACGAAATTAAAATCGCCAACGGCAAAGGCCAGCCGGTTCTCGTCGGCACCACCTCTATCGAAAAATCCGAATTTCTCAGTGAGATGCTGAAAAAAGAAAACCTTGAGCACAATGTCCTGAATGCCCGCCAACATGAACAAGAGGCGGAAATAATCGGGGACGCTGGCAAACTCAGCGCGATCACTATCGCAACCAATATGGCGGGGCGTGGGACAGATATCCAATTGGGCGGCAATGTCGAAATGAAAGTGCAGGCCGCTCTTTCCAAAGATGAAAGAGCAGACCCAGACATCTTACGGGCCTTGATCGAATCCACCCATTCCAAAGAAAAGGAAAAAGTACTGGAAGCAGGCGGCCTTTTCGTGTTGGCCACCGAGCGCCACGAGAGCCGTCGCATCGACAATCAGCTGCGCGGCCGCTCGGGGCGACAAGGCGATCCAGGGAAATCTTCGTTCTTTCTCAGTTTAGAAGACGACCTGATGCGAATCTTTGGCTCAGAGAAACTGGATAAAGTTCTGTCTACTTTAGGTATGAAAGACGGAGAGGCGATCATCCACCCATGGGTCAATAAATCTTTGGCCCGCGCCCAAGCCAAGGTCGAGGGTCGCAACTTTGACATTCGCAAACAGCTGTTAAAATTTGACGATGTGATGAACGACCAGCGCAAGGTGATCTTTACCCAACGGCGCGATGTCATGGAAGCCAACGACTTGGCCGAGATCATAAAAGACATGCGTTATCAAGTGATAGACGATCTGATTGAAACACATATGCCGCCAAAATCTTATGCCGATCAATGGGATACCGAGGGCCTCTATGCTGCCTGCCTTGAACATCTCGGAGTGGATATGCCGGTGATCGACTGGGGCAATGAAGAGGGCGTTGATGATGAGGTAATGCGCGAACGCCTCAGCAATGCGGTGGATGAGGCCATGGCCAAAAAAGCCATTGCCTTTGGCCCCGACACCATGCGCCAGATCGAGAAACAGATCTTGCTGCAGACAATTGATGGAAAATGGCGGGAGCACCTGCTCACGCTGGAACATCTGCGCTCTGTGGTCGGGTTCCGCGGTTACGCACAGCGCGACCCCCTTAACGAATATAAAAACGAATCGTTTCAACTGTTCGAATCGATGCTGGATTCACTGCGCAACGAAGTGACCCAGAAACTGGCACAAATTCGCCCGATGACAGGAGAAGAACAGCGCGCCATTGCCGAGCAGATGGCGGCACAACAGGCCGCCCTAAAACAGGCGTCTCAGACTGCCTCAGAGGCAGCTCCAGCAGCAGTCTTTGATGAAACCGACCCCTCGACTTGGGGGAATCCCGGACGCAATGAACCCTGTCCCTGTGGGTCGGGAAAAAAATTCAAGCACTGTCATGGCCAGATTTAGTCGTGACGTCAGCCCACACGCGCATGTTCTGACATAAACGGTACGGGGGGGGTGGTAAAATTATGCTTGTCTTTGATTGAAGATGTGCGATTTTACAAATCACGTACTGTGACCCTGCAGTCACCTATAGGATAAATATATTGGGCAAACCCGGCTCTTTGGCTCTTGCTGCTATCGTGATGATGGCCTGTGTGGTGTGGGCACGGATCCTGCCAGCTCAGCAAGCGGTGTCAGACACAGAAACGATAG
>DDEJ01000089.1:21613-31651 GCA_002336405.1 Rhodobacteraceae bacterium UBA1957 | reverse complement strand
CACAGAAACGATAGGCCCTGAAACGATAGACCCGGCCACCGACTGCAGTATTACCATGACGGCAAAAGCCGAACCACTGGCAATGGCCGCCCTGACCATCACTGCAGGTTGCCTGCCAGATGAACAGATCGTCTTACACCACAGTGGGCTGATGTTCAGCCATAAAACTAACGCTGCGGGCGTGGCTAAAATGACGGTTCCAGCGCTAACCAAAAAAGCAATTTTCGTCGCAACATTCGACAATGGTGATGGCGCGCTGACAATGATAAACGTACCAGACGCAGGGCAATTCCAACGGGTTTCGCTGCAATGGCAAGGCGCAAAAGGGCTGCAGCTGCACGCATATAAAGACGGTGCAACCCATGGAGCAGACGGCCATCTATCTCTCCAGACGGCCCCTCTTGATCCCGACAGCACCGAGATGGCAGGCCCTTTTTTCACAGACCACGGCATTACCGCGGTCCCAGACGGGTTTCATGCCGAGATTGCGTCTTTTCCTGTGGATCTAAGCGGCAAGTCACAACCGATCAAACTGGGCGTCGAAGTCGAAATAACGGATGAAAACTGTGGACGTACCGTAGCGGGTGAACTTGTGTATCACAGCGCCGACACACACTCCAAGGGTCAACAACTGACGCTTTATTTGCCAAAATGTGACGCTATCGGTGATTTCATTGTCATGAACGCCATTCTTGATAACTTTCAAACGCCCAAAGAATAACAGGCTATGCAGACACTCAGACGGTTTTTTTCTGCGGTGATAAGCGCCAGCCTTATTCTCTTGAACTTGGCCGCTGCAGGTCAGGCGCAAGATGTAATGCTGAAATCGCGCGACGGTGCGATCGAATTGTCGGGCACACTGCTAGGTTTCAACGGCGAATTCTATCGCGTTGAAACCGTTTACGGGGAGCTGACGGTCGATGGATCAGGCGTGACCTGCGATGGGCCTGGCTGCCCCAGCCTTACCGATTATATTGCCCAAGTCCGCCTGTCAGGCGCTCGTGAACTTGGGCTGGTGTTGATACCGGCACTGCTGGAGGCTTTTGCAGCACAAAACCATTTATTAGCCGTGCTTGAGCCCATCGACGACAGCCGTTTTACCTATGTACTCAAAGATCAGCGCAGCGATAAAATCCAAGCAGAATTTCATTTTCAGCTCAGCACCGCCGAAGAAGGATTTGCAGATCTGATCGCTGACAATGCCGAAATATCCATGTCAACGCGTGAAATTCGAGCTGCAGAAAAGCACCGACTTGAAGAGGGCCAACCGCATGATCTGCCCTACAGGCGGGAACATGTTCTGGCGCTGGACGCACTGGTCCCGGTCACAATACCAGATCACCCAGTGCGCCAGATATCACTTAAAAATCTGGCTTTGGTGTTTGGCGGCAAGATCACCAATTGGCGGGATCTGGGCGGACCCAATGCGCCGATCGCGCTGTATCTGCGCAGTCACGCATCCGGTACAAGCCAGTCGGTGACAGATCGCATTCTACAACCTGCGGATCAAGATATCACAGACGCCGTCACCCGTATTGCCGACGGTAAAGACCTTGATCTACGGGTCAGCCGTGACCCGCTGGCGCTGGCGCTAATGACCCATAGTTATATACGGTTTTCCCACCCCATGCAGATTTCTGGCGATTGCGGCGTCTCATTGGGTGCAGACCCACGCATGATCAAGACCCAAGATTATCCAATAACGACGCCGATATTTCTGTATATGGCCATGCACCGATTGCCAAAAATTGCCCGCGAATTTCTCGCCTATACCAGCACTGATTCTGCGCAGGCCGTGATCGAACGCGCCGGTTTCATCAATCAAAATCTCGAGGAAATTCCGTTGAACCAGCAGGGTGATCGACTGGTTCAGGCGGTCTCTGTCGCCGGAACGGGTTCCGTAGAAAAGGCCATGGATCTGGACGCAAGTAAACCCAGTACACAGAACACAGGAACGACCTTAAAAGATTTACAAAACATGTTGAATTTTTTGGCGCCACTAAGGCGTGTCACCATGTCGTTTCGGTTTTTGTCTGGTTCCAGCCAGCTTGACGCCCAGTCGCGCGCAAATATACACCGCCTTGCCATGGTTCTGGAAAGCGGAGCCTATGATGGGCGTCAACTGGCGTTTGTAGGTTTTAGTGACGGCTTGGGTCCAGCATCACGCAACCTTGAAATTGCCCAAAAGCGTGCCGAGACAATACGCGACGCGGTTCTCAAAATTGCTGAAGCTGTCAATTTAGACCGTATCAATATCACAACAACGGCGTTCGGTGAGGCGATGCCAATGGCCTGCGACGACACTGAATGGGGACGAGATGTGAACCGCCGGGTCGAAATCTGGGTGCGGTAAACTAGTCACAGCAAATGGCTGGCGCGAAAACTCAATTCGGCTGATTTGCCGATAATCAGATGATCATGCACCGTGAGACCTAACGCCTCTGCTGCCGATTGTATTTGCTGGGTCATTACGATATCAGATTCTGACGGGGTGGGATCCCCCGAGGGATGATTGTGAACAAGAATAAAGGCGGCCGCATTCAGCTCAAGCGCCCGCTTAACAACTTCGCGCGGATAGACCGGCACATGGTCAATCGTGCCTCTAGCCTGAAGTTCGTCGGCGATCAGCACATTTTTAATGTCGAGATACAGCACCCGGAATTGTTCGGTTTCGCGATGGGCCATAGTGGTTCTGCAATAGGCGACCAACGCATCCCAGCCGCTGACCACGGGGCGTCTTATTACTTTAGACTGCGACAGCCGGTGGGCGGCCGCCTCAACTATTTTCAGTTCGCAGATCACCGCATCACCGACCCCTGTCACCTCTGACAATTGCGGCGTCCCCGCAGAAAGAACGTGATTGAAATCTCCGAACCTCTCAAGCAGTTGCCGGGCCAAGGGTTTGACGTCTTGACGGGGAATAGCCCGAAACAACACAAGCTCTAACAACTCATAATCGGGTAACGCCACAGCGCCCCCTTGCAAAAAGCGTTGTCGCAAACGCTTGCGATGATCCCGAATATAGGATGGCTGGCGCGCGGGTGCTTGGGTTTTGGGGACCGCGGCACCCGCAGCTGCAAAGAGCGGCAGTGTCTGTGGTTCAGCCATATCAGAATCGGGTATCATATCCTGTACGATCCCCGAATACCCTAAACCAAAGGTTAATTTTGTTTAACTCTTCATCCCGTCCCAAAAGGATTTAACCGACGAGAAGAAGCTTTTGCCTTCGGGGTTGTTGTCCTCTGACAAATCCTCAAACTCTTTCAAAATTTCCTTTTGGCGAGCAGTCAGGTTAACGGGCGTCTCGACGGCCATTTCGATAAACATATCGCCTGTCTGTCCACCACGCAGCGCAGGCATACCCTTGCCGCGCAAGCGCATTTGCCGACCAGATTGGCTGCCGGCCGGGATTTTTACCCGGCTGCGACCACCGTCAATCGTTGGCACCTCGATATCACCACCAAGCGCCGCACGCGACATTGCGACGGGAACTCGACAGTGCAGGTTGGTGCCGTCGCGGTCGAACAGGCGATGCTCGGTCACCTCTATAAAGATATACAGATCACCCTTTGCACCACCGCGCATGCCGGCCTCACCTTCGCCAGACAGACGAATGCGGGTTCCCGTTTCAACACCCGGCGGAATATTGACCGATAGCGCCCGATCTTTTTCAACCCGTCCCTGACCACTACACACGTTACAGGGGTTTTTGACAATCTGACCCATGCCAGAACACGTCGGACAGGTGCGTTCGACCGTAAAAAACCCTTGCTGAGCCCGCACCTTACCCATTCCAGAGCAGGTGGGACAGGTGCTGGGCTCTGAGCCGCCTTCGGCGCCCGTTCCATCACAGCTGCCACAGGCAGCAGACGTCGGCAAATTCAAAGTTTTATGTAATCCGGAATGGGCTTCGGCCAATGTCACCTTGAGGTTATATCGCAAATCTGAGCCACGCGCGTTGCGCTGCCGGCCCCCGCCACGACCACCCCCGCCCATGAAGTCGCCGAACAAGTCATCAAATACATCGCCAAAGGCATTGGCGAAGTCACCCTGATTACCGCCACCAAAGCCGCCGCCTGGCCGCCCGCCACCGCCTTCGAAAGCGGCGTGGCCAAATCGGTCATAAGCTGCCTTTTTTTCGGCATCTTTAAGCACTTCGTAGGCCGCATTGGCCTCTTTGAACTGCCCTTCAGCATTTGGATTGCCAGAATTCCGGTCGGGGTGCAGTTCTCTAGCTTTGCTTCGGTATGCTTTTTTGATCTCGTCTGCAGAGGACCCTTTGGCCACACCCAGCACCTCGTAAAAGTCACGTTTAGCCATTTTACTCCCCTTTACCAGAACGACATACACCAGCCCACAAAGCGAGCTGGTGTCACAAGCTCTGTCCGATCTTTAAGAGCGTTTATTGGTATCGATGTCTTCAAAGTCGGCATCCAAGATATCATCTTCACCTGGTGTCCGCTCATCAGCAGCGACGGGACCGTCGTCGCCACCGTCTTGACCCGATTTATAAATCGCCTCGCCCAGCTTCATCGCAGCCTCAGTGACATTCTGAATACCCGATTTGATTTTATCGGTATTGTCAGTTTCCAGATCATCTTTCAGCGCTGCAATCGCTAACTCGATCGCCTCAATCGTCGTTGGATCAACCTTATCGGCATGTTCTTCCATCGACTTCTCAGTCGAGTGGATCATGCTTTCAGCCTGATTTCTCGCCTCGATCAATTCGCGACGCTCTTTATCTGATTCGGCATTTTCCTCGGCTTCTTTGACCATCGACTCAATATCAGCATCCGACAGCCCACCAGAGGCCTGAATGGTAATCTTCTGCTCTTTTCCAGTGCCCTTATCCATCGCACCAACCGCCACAATACCGTTGGCATCAATGTCAAATGTGACCTCAATCTGCGGCATACCACGCGGAGACGGGGGGATATTCTCAAGATTGAACTGGCCCAGAATTTTGTTGTCTGTAGCCATTTCACGCTCACCTTGGAACACGCGGATCGTGACAGCGTTTTGGTTGTCTTCGGCGGTAGAAAACACCTGAGACTTTTTCGTCGGGATTGTCGTGTTGCGATCAATTAGACGGGTAAAGACCCCACCCAATGTCTCAATCCCAAGCGACAGGGGGGTGACGTCAAGCAGCACGACATCTTTAACATCGCCTTGCAGAACGCCGGCCTGAATTGCCGCGCCCATGGCAACAACCTCATCAGGGTTCACACCCTTATGGGGTTCTTTGCCAAAAAACTTGGTAACTTCCTCGATGACACGTGGCATCCGTGTCATCCCACCAACCAAAACAATCTCGTCGATATCCGATGTGCTAAGACCGGCATCTTTGAGTGCGGCCTGACAGGGCTTTAACGAACCTTTGATCAAATCCCCAACCAGCGTTTCCAACTTTGCGCGGGTCAGCTTCATGACCATGTGCAACGGTTGACCAGATTTTCCATCCATTGAGATAAACGGCTGGTTGATTTCTGTTTGGCTGGTGCTCGACAATTCGATCTTGGCTTTCTCAGCAGCCTCTTTAAGCCGTTGCAACGCCATTTTATCCTTTTTCAGGTCGACGCCATTTTCTTTCTTAAATTCTTCTGCAAGATAGTTGACGATGCGCATGTCAAAATCTTCACCGCCCAGAAACGTATCGCCGTTGGTAGATTTGACCTCGAACAAGCCGTCGTCAATCTCAAGAACTGTCACGTCAAACGTACCGCCGCCCAAATCGAATACAGCAATGGTTTTGGTTTCTTTTTTGTCCAGACCATACGCCAGCGCCGCCGCAGTCGGCTCGTTGATGATACGCAGCACTTCGAGACCGGCAATTTTGCCCGCATCTTTGGTGGCCTGACGCTGTGCGTCATTGAAATAAGCGGGGACGGTGATTACCGCCTGTGTGACATCCTCGCCAAGATAGCTCTCAGCGGTCTCTTTCATTTTCTGCAATGTGAACGCAGAAATTTGGCTCGCGCTATATTTCTCATCCTTGGCTTGCACCCAAGCATCGCCATTGCCACCATCGACAACTTCGAACGGCAGGTTATTTTTATCTTTAGCAAGATGAGCGTCATCAAACCGGCGTCCGACTAAGCGCTTAACGCCAAAAATTGTGTTCTCAGGGTTGGTCACAGCCTGACGCTTTGCTGATTGGCCAACCAATCTTTCATCATCAGTGAAGGCGACGATCGAAGGCGTCGTGCGTGCGCCTTCCGCATTCTCAATCACCCGCGGTTGTGCCCCATCCATAATGGCGACACAGCTATTCGTGGTTCCAAGGTCAATACCGATCACTTTGGCCATCTTCGTTTCCTCATATTTTCCGGCTATTCTATACGGACACAGGTGTTAACCCCTATCCTGCCTGATAGTTTTGCGGTCGTTTTTTAATCGTACCGACCGCGCTCTGAGCGTATATAGGGAGGGAGTCATGCCCCTGCAAGCGTCCGAAGGCCTAGGATCGGGCAATTTTTGTGAATTTTCTGCCAAAGGGGTCTTATTGGCGTCTGTTCAGGGTGACAGTCGACACAATCAACCCCGCGCTCCCCAACTGGCAGAGGCATATTTTCTAGTCACAAATTCAATCATCAATCCGATTAATAAAAATGCCAATGTCATATAAATAGGATAGTAAAAGCTCGAATTATGCGGGGTGTAATTAACAAAGGCAAATCCACGTGTCTGATCAATAATGTGGAACAAGGGGTTCCAGTCAAACATCGAAAGCATGAAAGGTGGCAGACTATTGGCCACAAACATTTTGCCTGAGGCCACCATATTTGCACGTTGGTACACCATAGACAGCAACCCGATTGGTCCGGGGGCCCAAGGCTTTGCCGCCATAAAGACCAGACCGACAGCAATACCACTCATCCAAGCCAAAACAACCATTCCGAGACAATTAATCGGTTCTTTTATCTCAAAAGGCGAAATCGCAACGTAATAACCAAATAACAAAACCAACCCAGCCATCAATTGCGTATAAAGCTCACTCACAGCCGAGGCCGTAATCGCAATCGCTGTGTTCATCGGTGCGTGTTGCATCATTGCCGATGTCGATTTCTCCGATGCCGATATCGCCTTCACGGTCTGAATATGCGCCATAAACAAAAATACGCCCGTCATGGTGTAAATGAAAAAATCTCCACGGATGCTAGCAGCGCGTATAGGAAGAATCGCAAACATAACGTAAAATGCCAACGTAAAAAGCGCGGTTTGTCCAATTGTCACCAGAATACTCAGCATTGCATTGCCGTGCTTTTGACGCACTTTACGGACACTGGCGTGATAGATTCGCTCGGTCAGATAAATTGCTGCGCCAAGGCGGGATTGCGGCGAGGATGTTTGAAACACGAGCATCTGCTCCTTTAAATATATTATCAAAACATAGTGTCAGCCTAGCCCTTTTACACCCGGCAGGTTAAGACTGAATAAGCATTGAAACACACGCATCCGAGATATATTCAAGGCGGCTATAAGGTGGCGCGGGGAGACAACTGATGAATTATGAACTTTTAACTTCTGTAATGCGGCGGTTGGCCATTGAGGCTGGTGATGCGATTATGGATATTTATCAAACTAACGATTTTGTGGTAAACGTCAAATCAGACAACAGTCCCGTCACCGCCGCGGACGAGGCGGCAGACCAGCTAATATCAGCTGGATTGCGCGCTGCCTTCCCCGATGTGGCCTTGATAACAGAAGAACAAAGCGCATCACATAGCGCCCGCGCCGACGTTTTTTTAATCGTTGATCCGTTGGATGGTACCAAAGAATTCATCCACCGCCGTGGCGATTTCACCGTCAATATCGCGTATGTTGAGCACGGTGTGCCAACACGCGGCATCGTCTATGCCCCCGCAAAAGGCCGGTTATTTTACACCCTTGCCAACGGCCAGTCTGTCGAAGAGATCGGAGTGTTTGACAAAAATCAGGCGGCACCGACCCAGACAATCCGCGTTAGTCAGGCTGACAATACTGCTCTGATGGTCGTTGCATCGAAATCACACCGCGACCCCGAAACCGATGCCTATATTGAGAAATACGCCGTCAAGGATATGAAAAGCGCGGGGTCATCGCTGAAATTCTGCCTGATCGCGACCGGTGAGGCCGATCTGTACCCACGATTGGGCCGGACAATGGAATGGGATACCGCCGCTGGCCATGCGGTTCTGTCGGGCGCCGGCGGAACAGTGGTGCGGTTTGACGACCTAACCCCCCTTCGCTATGGTAAGACCGGGTACGAAAATCCCTTTTTTATCGCCCATGGCGATGATGTTGAATTGAAAGAGCACTAATGTCAGTACTGCTTGTCATTCCCGCCCGCTATGCCTCAACCCGCTATCCCGGCAAGCCGCTGGTCAGCCTTACCGGTGCCACCGGAGAGCGCAAAACCCTGATAGAACGCGCTTGGATCGCTGCGCAATCTGTGGCTGGGATAGACCGCATCGTGGTAGCCACGGATGACATGCGCATCGAACAGGCCGCGCTGGGCTTTGGCGCCGAGGTGGTCATGACCTCAACCGACTGCCAAAACGGAACGGAACGCTGCGCTGAAACTGTAGAACAGCTGCCCGTGGACTATGATATCGTGGTCAACCTTCAGGGGGATGCGCCACTGACACCGGCGTGGTTCATCGAGGATTTGATCAACGGGCTGCGCACAGACCCCACAGCCGACATTGCGACCCCGGTGCTGCGCTGCGACGGTGAAACATTGAACGCCCTGATACAAGACCGCAAGGCCGGTCGCGTCGGGGGCACCACCGCCGTATTCCAAGCGCAGGGTCACGCGCTGTATTTCTCCAAAGAAGTCATTCCTTTTACCCCTGAACCCTATGGCGAACAGACCAAAACCCCAGTTTTCCATCACGTCGGGGTCTACGCCTATCGCCCGCCGGCGTTGCAGGCTTATCCAGGTTGGCAGGTTGGGCCGCTAGAGACCCTTGAAGGATTGGAACAATTGCGATTTCTTGAACAGGGGCGACGGGTCCTTTGTGTTGAAGTCGAGGCGCGGAACCGACAGTTTTGGGAATTGAACAATCCACAGGATAAGGCACGGATTGAGGCGATGATGCTACATATGAAAATACCTTGAAAACCCATCAGGTAATTGTTGTAAATAATAATACTTATTATTTAACAAATTTTTTAACAGACACTGGTTTGAATCACGAGTGTTTACATAATAAGTTAGATAATATATGACTTGTGTGGTGTAATCAATTTTAAGATTAATGAACAACGTAATTTATTAAATAACATACTCTAATGTGACCATACCAACAAATTTTTTAGTATTCTATTTTAACGGAACATTGAAATGCACAGTAAGCTCACCAAAGCTATTTTTCCTGTTGCGGGTCTGGGAACCCGCTTTTTACCCGCAACAAAGTCAATTCCAAAGGAAATTATGACGCTGGTTGACCGGCCATTAATCCAATACGCCATCGACGAGGCCCGTGCCGCAGGGATCACCGAATTTATCTTTGTGACGTCGCGCGGCAAAGGCGCTTTGGAAGATTACTTTGACCATGCACCGGCGCTGGAATTCGAATTGCGTAAACGCGGTAAGCTAGAGCTGTTAGATGTCTTGAAACATACAAATATGGACAGTGGCGAGATTGCCTATGTCCGGCAACATCAGCCTCTTGGACTGGGACATGCGGTATGGTGCGCGCGCCGTTTGATCGGAGACGAGCCCTTCGCAGTAATTTTACCTGATGACGTGATTGCAGCCGAAAAACCGTGTCTCAAACAAATGGTTGAAGCCTTTGAGGACACCGGTGGCAATATCATCGCCTCGATGCAAGTGCCGCATGACCAGACCTCTCGGTATGGCATTCTGGATGTCGCTCGGGGCAACGGCCCTGTGAATACTGTAAGGGCAATGGTAGAAAAACCCCTCACCGGCACAGCGCCATCCAATCTAGCCATTATTGGCCGCTATATTCTCACCCCAAACATTCTCCGAAATCTTAGTCGCACCCGCATAGGCAGCGGCAATGAAGTACAACTTACCGATGCCATCTCAGA
>DDEJ01000089.1:0-21288 GCA_002336405.1 Rhodobacteraceae bacterium UBA1957 | reverse complement strand
TGCCATCTCAGACAACATCTATAGCTACCAGTTCGACGGACAGCGCTTTGATTGCGGCACAAAAACTGGATTTCTGCAGGCCACAGTGGCTTTTGCACTGGAGCGGCCCGACCTCAGGGAGGATCTTTACAGCTATCTCCAGAAAGTCATCACCACCAGAACAGCCGCCGAATAGGACGCGATGTCTCTTGCAGCAAGACTTATCCCTCCACCCGAGCAAACCGCTATCAAACGCGCGTGAACGGATCGCCAATTGGGCTGACGCCTATAAACTGCGGTCTAAGCGACGGCTGTTGCTCGGGCGGGCCTTTCGCAAACGCAAGCAACTGACAGAAGTTAAAAATCGCGCAACACGCCTTGCTCCAGACGATATCTTGCTGTTTGCAACAGTGCGCAACGAACATTTGAGACTGCCGTATTTTCTCGCCCATTATCGGCGCCTCGGCGTCCAGCATTTTTTCTTTATCAGTAATAACAGTACTGACGGGACAAGTGATTTTTTGGCAAAGCAGGAAGACGTATCGCTTTGGACAACAATGCACAGCTATAAATTGTCGCGCTTTGGAATGGATTGGGTGACTTGGCTACAGATCAAATACGCCCACGGGCATTGGTGCCTGACCTTGGATGCCGATGAAATTTTCATTTATCCTTTTTATGAGACACGCCCCCTTAAAGCCTTGACCGATTGGCTGGATACGCATGATGTTGCCTCCTTCGGGGCGCTGATGCTGGATCTCTACCCCAAGGGGCGGCTTCAGACCAATATATACACCGCCGGTCAAAACCCCTTTGAAATACTCAACTGGTTTGACAGCGGTAACTATTTCATAAAGCGACAACTCAAATTGCAAAACCTTTGGGTTCAGGGCGGCGTTCGGGCGCGCTGTTTTTTCGCCAATAGTCCCCCACGATCGCCGACCCTAAGCAAGGTGCCACTGGTCAAGTGGAATCGTCGTTTCAGTTACCTCAGTTCGACCCATTCGCTGCTGCCACGAAAGTTAAACCACGTCTATGGCGAAACTGGCGGCGAGAAACCATCCGGAGTGTTGTTGCATACAAAATTTTTGCACCTCGCTGTAGAGGGTGCCGCCGAAGAAAAGCTCCGACGCGAACATTTCGAAAACATTGATCTCTATCAGACGTATTATGACCGCCTGACCAAAAACCCCTCTTTGTGGTGTCAGACATCGTCCAAATACACAGGCTGGCGCCAGTTAGACACCCTTGGATTAATGTCAAAGGGAGCTTGGATATAGCATATTTCAAACCATCATAAACCATTGGCATAGGGCTCGAAATTTAGCCTTTTTAAAGAACTGCACATCCTTTTGACCCTTAGGCATCACAGATCATAAGGTACCCTAGGGCCAGTGTTCAAACATTATTCACCATAGATGATTTTCAGAAAGTAACACATTGGGAGCATGGCAATCATACCGTTTGCGGGTCAACCGCCAAACTTGGCGGGCGCGCGCCACCATCAAAAAGCGTGAGCTTTCAGAAGTTTGCAACCTGACCAAAGTGATCAAACCTAATGATATTTTACTTTTTTCAACCATTCGGAACGAAGAGATCCGGTTGCCGTTCTTTCTCAAGTATTATCGGAATTTAGGCGTAAATCACTTTATTTTGGTCGACAATCACAGCAGTGACGGCTCGCTTGCGCTGCTCAAAGGGCAACCCGATGTTTCAATTTGGCAGACCGAGCACAGCTATAAAACATCACATTTTGGCGTCGACTGGCTGAACTGCCTGCAATCGCGCTATGGCCACGGGCATTGGACCCTTGTCGTCGATCCGGATGAATTCTTCATCTATCCGTTTTGTGATAATCGGCCATTGCGGGCCTTAACGGATTGGCTGGATGCAAATGAGACCCGCTCGTTTGGGGCTATGCTGCTTGATATGTACCCCAAAGGACCCATTCTAGATCAAACCTACCACGCCGGTCAGGACCCTCTGGAAATCGCCGGTTGGTTTGATCCGGGAAATTATACTATTGAGCCAAACACCAGGTTTCGTAACCTGTGGATACAAGGTGGCCCGCGCGCCAGAATGTTTTTTGCCAAGACCCCGCGACGCGCGCCCGCCCTCAACAAGATACCGCTTGTGAAATGGCACCGGGCCTATACCTATATATCATCGACGCATATGTTGCTGCCGCGCGGGTTGAACGTGGTCTATGACACCACTGGCGGTGAACGCCTGTCCGGCCTGTTGCTGCATACAAAATTTCTCAATACATTTCACATCAAGGTTCTGGAAGAGGTTTCGCGGCAAACCCATTATGCCAAGAGTTTAGAATATCAAACCTATGCCCACGCTCTTCGGCACAATCCCGATCTATGGTGTGAATGGTCAGAAAAATTCACCGGTTGGCAACAGCTAGAAACCTTGGGCCTGATGTCAAAAGGGCGCTGGCTATGAGGTTGGGGGCCATTGGTGTTGTCGTGTTGGTCCACCAGGACTTGAGCCGCAGCGCACAGGCCATCCGACACTGGTCTCAAGCAGGATGCGCCGTGGTCGTCCATGTCGACAGGGCCGTCACATCCTCAGCTCATGAGCGTTTTCTGCGGGACTTGAGCGATCTTCCAAAGGTGAAGTTTTGCGCCCGACAGCGCTGTGAATGGGGGACATGGGGCCTGGTGGCAGCCAGTCAGTTCGCCTGCGAAATGATGCTTGCTAATTTTGCTGATCCACAACATATTTATCTCGCCTCTGGGTCGTGTCTGCCCATCCGGCCGGTGCAAGATCTTATTTCCTATCTTGAAGCAAATTCTGCCACGAATTTCATCGAGTCCACCACCGTCTCAGATGTCCCTTGGAGCATTGGTGGATTGCATAAAGAACGGTTTCAACTGCGCTTTCCCTTTGCCTGGAAAAGCCAGCGTTGGCTGTTTGATCTATCGGTTCGTTTGCAGCGAGCACTCGGCCTCAAGCGGCGTCTCCCACAGGGGATCACACCTCATCTTGGCAGCCAGTGGTGGTGTCTGACACGCAGCACCGTTTCGGCGATTTTAAACGACCCCAAGCGACCAATTTATGAGCGGTATTTCCGCCGGGTCTGGATTCCGGACGAGAGTTATTTCCAAACGCTGGTACGACATCATTCAACGCAAATTGAAAGCAGATCGCTTACCCTTGCTAAATTTGATGTTCAAGGAAAGCCACATGTCTTCTATGATGATCATCTCGAGATACTCGGCCAATCGGGTTGTTTTGTAGCGCGCAAACTCTGGGCTGGGGCCGATAAGCTGTACACCGCTTTTCCAATGGCCTCTGATACCACGCGCGACAGCACACACAGGTCGTCCGATGCGCTTAACCATCTGTTTGCAGAATCAGCCGCCCGCGGCAGCAAAGGTCGGGTGGGACTTTACATGCAAAGCAGATTTCCTCACCAAGATCCTCATGCCCCTCTGACGGCGGCAAAATATACCGTTCTCGAAGGATTTTTTGATCTTTTCCACGATTTCCAGGCTTGGCTTTCACAGACAACAGACAACAAACAAGCCCAAATACATGGGCATCTATTCGCCCACGAGGCTGCCGTTTTTGCGGGTCAGAAAACCACTATTAGGGGCAGCCTCAGCAACAGCGCAACACTGCGTGACAACAACCCAACCGCATTTTTGACCAATTTGATCTGGAACACCCGCGGCCAGCATCAATGCTTTCAATTTGGACCGCATGACGTCCAAAAAATTGGTAAAATTCTGCCACAAGACTCGAATGCCCAGATTTTTATCATCACCGGCGCATGGCTGGTGCCACTATCGCAATCGGTTGAAAGCCTTGCAGAAATACACGCCAAGGCCCTGCGTTTGCATGCAGCAGAATCGAAGCATCTGGCCTTGTTGCGCGCCCCTTGGGTCAAAGCCAAAGTACACATCTGGCCATTATCACAGATTATCGCCAACCCAAAACTGCAACTGCATGAAATCCTGAAAGCCATAGAACCGAACGCCAAATGCCCGACAACAGTACCAGAAATTAATCTGGACCCAATCGCGTTCCCCGCCTTTGTGCGCGCCCTTGAAAATCAGGGCATGCACCGCGGTTTGGCCGGAAATCTTAACACTGTGAAACGCATCATAGCTGGCCCAGAGATCCCATGAAAAGAACATCAAAAAGGTACATACAGTGCTCCGAAAATTTGATTATTTCGTAATTTTTGCAGAAATGCGAACAGGATCAAACCTGTTAGAGTCCAAATTGAATATGTTTGTCGACCTGCAAAGTGTCGGCGAGGCTTTCAACCCAAATTTTATCGGGACACCCAAAACCAGAAAGGTGATGGAGGTCAGCTTGCTGGACCGCGCTCAAAATCCCATACCACTCCTTGAGAAAATCAAACAACCCTCACAGACCATTCACGGCTTTAGATATTTCCATGATCACGACCCACGGGTGCTTTTGCCCTGCTTGCTCGATCTGCGCTGTGCGAAAATCATCCTGACGCGCAATCCAGTCGAAAGCTACATATCGTGGAAAATCGCCCGCCAGACCGGTCAGTGGAAATTACAAAATATCAACCGCCGAAAAGAAAACCAAAAAATAGCTTTTGACGCAAAAGAATTTTCAGAATATCTCACCCAGATTCAGAACTTTAATCTGTATCTGAACGCCCGGTTGCAAACCACCGGACAAACCGCCTTTCAACTAAACTATGAGGATTTGCAAAATCAGGACGTGATCAATGGCACAGCCCGGTTCCTTGGCAGCACTGGTGAGATAGAGGCCGTTAAGGCAAAACTGTTGCCCCAAAACCCGGTCGCCTTGTCAGAGAAAGTTGAGAACTTTCCAGCAATGCAAGCAGAGCTGGCTCAAATCGACCGCTTCAACCTTGCAAGAGTACCTGATTTCGAGCCACGCCGCAGACCCGTCATTTCACATTATATCGCCACCTCAAGAGGCTCCTTGTTGTTTATGCCAGTCCGCTCTGGACCTGTGGAGACAATCAGCCAATGGCTCGCGGCGCTAGATGACGTGGATCTCTCAGAGCTATTGACAGCTTTTGATCCCCCAGCGCTCAAAAGCTGGCAACAAGCCCACCCAGGCCACCGCAGTTTCACCGTGATCCGGCATCCCGTCGCGCGGGCACACTATGTATTTTGCACTCGAATTCTATCAACTGAACCCCAGCAATTCAGCCGTATACGCAACATATTGGGACGATTTTTTCATATAAAACTGCCAGAAAATGCCAATGATCACGCCTACGATCTCGCGGCACACCGTACCGCGTTTATGCAGTTTCTGCGGTTTTTGAGTGCCAACTTGACGAACCAGACCAATATCCGTATCGACCCAAACTGGGCGTCACAAAGCCAAATAATTCGGGCCATGGCCTATAATGCGCATCCTGATATGATCATTCGCGAGAACGAGATGGATGTCTATCTACGGGCGCTTGCCCTGCAAACTGGCTATAGTTCGAGCGCCAAGGTCGCGGCAGAACCAAGCCACACACCTTTCACCTTGGATGAAGTATACGACGACCAGATCGAGGCCCTTGCTCAAACCGCCTATGCAACAGACTATACCACTTTCGGCTTTGGTAAGTTCAAATGAACACCAAGCCAGGCCAAAAAGACAACAACCGCTTACCCTAAGCGAACGACCCCAAGCGCATCCAATTTCGGCTAACCCGTCTCAGCGGCCCGGGCTAAGCCGCTCTGTCACGTTCAAGTTCGGTGAGGATTGTATAGATTTTGGCAGCATCAGGATTAGCGCGCAGCTTGGCACAAATCGAGGGTTCACGCAGGGTGCGCGACACCAGTGCCAGAGCTTTGAGATGCTCAACTCCGGCAGCTTCTGGCGCAAACAAGCAAAACACCACGTCGACAGGTTGGCGGTCAACCGCCCCAAAATCAATCGGCTTTTCCAACAGCATGAACACGCCAGAAACAGCTGATAGATCCCGAATGCGGGCATGGGGCAAGGCCACACCCTGTCCGACCCCGGTCGACCCAAGGCCCTCACGCTCAAGCAGCGCCTGCAAGGCACTGTCGGATTCAATCCCGTAAATGGATTCCGTATGCTCAGCCAAATCTTGCATCAAGCGCTTCTTGCTGGATACATTGGCGATTACTTTCACGGCCTCTGGCTTTAATAAGTCAAAAAGATTCATAAATCCTGCTTTTTCTCAATCAAAGGGGATCAATCAACGCGTTGCCTCAAGTCTGGGTCTGCGGCTCAATCCATCCTATATTGCCATCATCGCGACGATAGACGACATTAATGCCTTTGCTTCCCTCGTTTTGAAACACCAAAACTGGCGCTCCTGCTAATTCCATCTGCATCACAGCTTCGCCCACCGACAAGTTTTGTATTCCAGTCGCTGTTTCGGCGATAATAACGGGTGCTAGACTGTCTGGCTCTGATTCTTCCGACTGGCCAACAGACTCTAGAATATACTGGGATGCCCCAAAAAGTGCAACAGGTTCAGGTCTATCTTTGTGATGATCCTTCAACCGCCGTTTGTACCGGCGCAGCTGTTTCTCCATTTTTGCGCCACAATTGTCAAAGGCCCCGTAAATCTCAACTGCCCGGGCTTTCGCCTGTGCCGTCAGCCCCGTCGACAGGTGAACCGTCGCCTCACAAACAAATTCATGCGCATCTTTCGAAAAACTGATGGTCGCACCCACGGGTCGCTCCGCATATTTTTGGACAATAACATTAAGCTCATTGCGAACATGGTTCTGTAGGGCTTCGCCAATATTAATTTGTTGGCCACTAATTTGATAGCGCATTTGAACTCCTTAATGTTATTTTAGAATGTTATGTTGCACGCACCACTCTTAATTAGGGACGGTGAAGCGGCACAAAGAGAGGTAAATGGCGTTTTCGGCTCGCATGCTGCCGCAAGCCATTTTAAAAGCACCACACCCCAAGCACGCTGATCGGAACCCACCATACTTCTATCATGCCTGTGAGGATTTGTTTGTCAACAAAAGCCTCATCAAAAGGGGGGGAGGCACACGGACCAAGCCACGGTTTTCATTAAATATTGAAATTATCGCCAAGATAAACGCGCCGCACGTTTTCATTTTGCACCACGTCTCCGGGGGACCCCGACATCAGCATCGTCCCTTCGTGAAGGATATAGGCCCGGTCGACGATTTCCAACGTTTCGCGAACATTGTGGTCGGTAATCAACACCCCGATGCCTCGGGTCTTCAGCTCTGTCACCAGATTCCTGATATCCCCAACCGAAATTGGGTCAACCCCCGCAAAGGGTTCATCGAGCAACAGATAGCGCGGGTTTGCCGCAAGGCAGCGCGCAATTTCCACCCGACGTCGTTCCCCACCAGACAAAGCCAGTGCCGGTGCACGCCGCAGATGTTCAATGGAAAAGTCGGACAACAACTCTTCCAACCGTTCGCGTCTCTTGTGCCCGTCCTTCACTGAAATATCCAAAATAGCCAAGATATTATCTTCAACACTCAGCCCACGGAAAATCGACATTTCCTGAGGTAGATAGCCAATACCAAGTCTTGCCCGGCGATACATCGGCAAGCCAGTTACGTCTTGCCCATCGATAATAACCTGCCCAGCTTCGGGGATGATCAACCCGGCGATTGCATAAAAACTAGTGGTCTTGCCAGATCCGTTCGGGCCCAAGAGCCCCACCACTTCACCCCGCGCCAAATCCAGAGTTACATCCCGGATAATCACACGATTCTTATAGCTTTTACGCAAGTTTACGACCCTCAGGCCGGCATTGGCATTCTCTGCAACCAGCGCCGGAGCCGTCATGATTTGCTTTTGGGTTGCAAGACCGTTTTCACACGCCCAATCATCTGTGCAGATCCATCCTTAAGATCAATGCGCATCTGCTTTGCTGAAAGAGCAAAGTTACCCTGCATTAGAACCACATTACCCGACATCAAAACTGTCCGGGATTGCACATCGTATTCTGCGCCATCTGCTTCGGCAGCCTCTGCGCCACTGACCAGCACCACACCGTCACTAGCATTGATCGTCGCAATCATCGATGTATCATTGTCATAGCTAACCAGCACCTTTGCGGCCGACAGCCGCAACACGCCTTGGCTGATCAGCACATCACCCGAAAAAACCACCGTTCCATTGCTCTGATCGACTTCGAGGGATTCAGAGGTAATTTCAATCGGCGCATCTGCGGCGAGGTCTTTTCCTCCAAAGGCGAGGCTTGCGTTTTCCGCTACTGCGATCAGCGGAACCAACAGGAAAAAAATACCTGAAATAAAATTTTTGCAAGCCCGTTGCACTATCTCAACCCTATTCGGTTTGTTTGCTTGTTAGAATCACACCATTTGTGAAAAGTAAATGCAAGGCTTTATCTTTGTTTCCAGAAGTCAAAATCATTTTACCCGCCTGAAAGCTGCCGACAGGCCCTGCCCCGCGCACTTCACCATCCGTCTCAATGTGCAGACTATTCAGCGACGAATACAATGCCTCGGTTTCAATTGTGTATCCACTAGAGCTGTTTAGCGAAACACCCCCCGTCAATTGCGCCCGATCAGCCCCCACATCAAGGACACCACTTTGCGAGGACATAACGACCAGCGTCTCTGCTTTGGTTTTGATCTGCACCGTGACATTATCTGCCGATAGACGTCCCAAATCACCACTATCGGGACGGGCTGCATCAGCCGACAGCGTCAAGCTTAACCCATTTTCGGTTGTTCCAACAAAATAGGGCCCAGTGATCTGCTGTTCTCTGATCCGCTCTTGCAACGCAATGTCAAGAAACGGCAAGGATGTCGGCGGAGTACGGGCGCGCGAAAACAAAAACAACGTCGACAGCAATCCAAGCGCAATCAACGGCAAGATGACTTTCAGCCAAGCAACTACCCCGGAATAGGTGTTTGGAAGCCTGACCATATGTCACCCAAGCCCAGCGCGAAGACAGTCATGAATGTGCAAAACCCCGACCGGCTCCCCGGCCCGCTCCAGATCACACACAAACAAACAAGTGATCTTACGGTCGTTCATCAGCGACAACGCCTCTTCTGCCAGGGCCAAAGGTTGGATTGTCGCGGGGTTGGGCGTCATAACTTCACCCGCTTTATACTCGAGTAGACCATCCATATGCCGACGCAGATCACCGTCAGTTATAATTCCGGCCAAGCGGCTGTGATCATCTAGAACCCCAACCACGCCAAAGGCTTTTTGGCTGATTTCAATCAAGACCTGCGGCATCTGACCAGACGTCGCCACCAGTGGCATCTCAGCGCCCACGTGCATCAGATCTTTTACCGTCATCAGGCGGGCACCCAATTTACCCCCGGGATGGAAATCGTGAAACCGCGCCGGAGTGAAATTGCGGTGCTGCATCAGGGCAACCGCCAACGCATCGCCCAGCGCAAGTGTCATCGTGGTGCTGCTTGTGGGCACAATGCCCGTGCCACAGGCCTCGGCAACCTCGGGCAAGACCAGCCCGACGTCCGATTGCTTGATCAACGTCGAACCGGCTTTGCTGGCAACACCAATCAACGGAATTTGAAACCGCCGCGTATAGGCGATGATATCACTCAACTCGGGCGTCTCACCGGAATTAGACAGCACCAGCACCACATCCCCCTGTGCCAGCATACCAAGATCGCCATGGCTGGCCTCGGCGGGGTGTACGAAATGAGCAGGCGTGCCAGTACTGGCAAAGGTGGCGGCTATCTTGCGTCCGATATGGCCCGATTTCCCCATGCCACTGACAATGATCCGGCCCTTGGCATTCAAAAGCAAGTCCACCGCCTGCGACAAGCTGTCATCCAGCACGCTTTCTAAACGTTCCAGCGCGGCTGCCTCGGCACGGATCACCCGCTTGGCTGTGTCCAGAAATGTCCGCTGCTCAGTCATCTCGGTTGACCCGCCATCAATGCGCAAAAATATCGGTTTCGGGCCAGCCCGCCAAATCAAGCTGCGCCCGCATCGGCAGAAAATCAAAACAGGCCTGCGCCATTTCCATCCGACCCTCGCGTTCAAGTCGCTTGTTCAGCGCCTCGCGCAAACGGTGCAGATACAGCACATCCGAGGCGGCATAGTCGAGCTGCGCTGCAGTCAGTTGCGGGCTACCCCAATCGCTGGATTGCTGCTGTTTGGATACATCCACGTCAAGCAATTCCTGCAACAGGTTTTTCAGCCCATGCCGGTCAGTATAGGTCCGGATGAGTTTGCTGGCAATTTTGGTGCAATACACTGGTGCAGTCAGCGCACCAAAAGCCTTGTACATCGCGGCGATATCGAAGCGACCGAAATGAAACAATTTCAGCACCTTGGGATTGGTAAGTAACCGGCACAGGTTGGGTGCTTGGGTCTGGCCAATCGCCACTTGCACCAGATGTGCATCGCCGTCACCCCCCGATAATTGCACCACACACAGTCTGTCGCGGTGGGGGTGCAAACCCATGGTTTCGCAATCGATTGCGACAAACGGACCAAGATCCAAACCGTCGGGCAAATCGCCCTGATATAAATGATTGGCCACGCTAAATATCCTGATTGCAATTACTGATACTTCTCTACTAAGGCGTCCCTATCGACTATGCAACGCCAGCGGTTGCAATTGTGCGGCGGCGCATTGATCCAAAAAACATCCCAGCCATGTGACATCCGGCCAGCTTGCATCCAGTCACCTGCCACTTGGCACCGTCACATCGGGCCAATGACGTTCTGCTCCAGACACCGTGCAGGTGCAAAATAAGGTTTCGACAAGCGACCTGACTGCGGTTACGGTTTTGATTTGAACATTCTGCTTGGCGCCAACATTTGGTACACTCTGAATATGGTGACACGCGCCTTGAACACGCAAACAGGGACCTTGCCCAAGCGCACCGGTGCCACGACAGCACTGGCAATCAATGCAGCGTGGCCACACTGTACAGACAGGCCAGGACCCCGATAGACCAAGACAAGGATACCATATGACCGCACCGACCCCGCAAGACACCGCAGAGTATATTACACAATCAGCACAGGCCGTCTGGACCGTTCCAGGCCTGCCAACCGCTCTGGCGCTGCGCCCGATCAAAAGCATCGGTGTGATCGGCGCCGGCACCATGGGCGGCGGGATTGCAATGAATTTTGCCACCGCCGGGTTGCATGTCAAAATTGTCGAGACCACACAAGCAGCGCTGGATCGTGGCTTGTCCGTGGTGCGGGGGCATTATCAACGCAGCTCAGACAAGGGGCGTTTTCCACAATCCGAAGTCGAGGCCCGCATGGGCCGTCTTGAGGGCTGCCTGACCATTGCCGATTTGGCTGGTTGCGATCTGATCATCGAGGCGGTGTTCGAAGAAATGGAACTCAAACGCAAGATATTTACCGAAATTGACCGGATTGCAAAACCCGGTGCAATTTTGGCCACCAATACGTCAGCGCTTGATATTGACGCAATTGCCGCCATGACGACACGCCCACAAGACGTGATCGGGTTGCATTTCTTTTCACCGGCCAATGTGATGAAGCTGCTGGAAGTTGTACGCGCAGATCACACAGGCGACGATATCGTAGCGACCTGCATGGCGCTGGCCAAAACCATTGACAAGACCGCCGTACTCGTCGGCGTCTGCCCCGGATTCACCGGCAACCGCATCTTGTTCAAACGCCAAAATCAGGCTCTCAAACTATTGCACAAAGGCGTCATGCCTTGGGAAGTCGACGCGGCGCTGAACAGCTTTGGATTTCGCATGGGGCCGTTTCAAATGGCCGATCTGGCGGGGCTGGATCTGGGTTGGTCAAAGGGTGCAATCACCAAAAACCCGATCCGTGATGCGCTGTGTGAACTGGATCGCCGCGGCCAGAAAACCAAGGCTGGATATTATGATTATGACGCCTCCCGCACCCCTTTACCCTCGCAGGTGTCGGCGCAGGTCATCCAGCGCGTGACCGGCGCCGCCCCCATTTCAATGGCGCCGCAAACCATCATTGAGACCTGTATTTACCCAATGATCAACGAGGCCTTGAAAATCCTTGAGGAAAACAAGGTCCAACGCCCCTCGGACATCGATGTGATCTGGCGCAACGGCTATGGCTGGCCCGCAGATAAAGGCGGACCGCTGTGGTATGGCGATCAGATCGGTGCTGCGGCCATTCTGGCCAAAATGCACCAACTGGGCGATGAAGACGATGCATTTTCCCCAGCCAAACTTTTGGAAACGCTGGCCGCTTCCGGCGGGCACTTTGTAGATATTGACACCGGCGGGCTGAAAACCGGCCGTCCTTCGTGACCCTAGCCAAAAGGAATGACAGATGAGGTATGAGTTTATCACCACAGAGCGCCGCGGCAATATTTTGCAGGTCACACTCAACCGGCCAGAGGTATATAACGCGATGCACCCCCCCATGCATCACGAATTGGCGCAGGTCTGGGACGCATATTCAGCCGACGCTGATCTGTGGGTCGCAGTCTTAACTGGCGCCGGCGACAAAGCCTTTACCGCTGGCAATGATCTCAAATTCACCGCAGCTGGCGGCAAGAGCAACATGCCCCCCTCGGGCTTTGCTGGCCTGACCCAGCGCTTTGATCTGGAAAAACCAATCATCGCAGCGGTCAACGGCTTCGCCATGGGTGGCGGTTTTGAGACCGCACTATCATGCGACATTATTCTTAGCGCCGACACTGCAACCTTTGCGCTGCCCGAGGTCAAAGTGGGATTTTTCGCTGCCGCCGGAGGCGTGCAGCGCCTCAGCCGCTATATCGGGCGGCTCGCTGCGCAAGAACTGGTTCTGACCGGTCGCAGCATCACCGCTCAAGAAGCCCTCGCACTGGGGGTGGTCAATGCGGTGGTGCCAAAAGCCGAACTGCTCGATGCGGCAATGGCGAAAGCCGCGCAGATCACAGCGGTCTCACCCTCGGCCGTGAGAGCCAGCAAACGGGTGCTGAACGCGCTGGCGGTGGCCGAGGGCCTGCCAGATAGTCTGGCCTATAGCCGCGAGGTAGTCACGGATCTGGCACAGACCGAAGATTTCAAAGAGGGCGTGCAGGCCTTTGTCGAAAAGCGCAAACCAAAATGGCTGAACCGCTGACGGCATGACGTCAAACCAGCCCCAAACCGAAAAAAGGCACACCGATGGAACTGGCGAATAAAGTAATAGTCATCACTGGTGCTGGGGGGGGGATCGGGCGCGCCATGGCGCTGAGATTTGCCGCCGAACGACCACATAAAGTCATCTGCACTGATCTCGATCTCGCCGGAGCGCAGACAACCGCCGACCAAATCGGTGGCGTGGCGTTGAAACTGGACGTCGCAGTAGAGGCCGATATCGCCACATTGATTGAGACCGTCGAAACCAGCATCGGCCCCATTGATCTGTTTTGTTCAAATGCCGGCATCAGTGTTGGCGGTGGCGTCGAGGTCCCCAATGACGACTGGCAAAGGATCTGGCAGGTCAATGTCATGGCACATGTCTGGGCGGCCCGCCATTTGCTGCCGCGGATGACGGCGCGGGGGGGCGGGTATCTGCTCAATACCGCCTCGGCTGCTGGGTTGCTTAATCAGGTCGGCGATGCACCCTATGGGGTGAGCAAACACGCCGCCGTGGGCCTGGCGGAATGGCTGGCAATGAGCCATGGCGACGCCGGCATCAAGGTTTCGGTATTATGTCCACAAGCCGTGCGCACCGAAATGACGCGCGGGCTAGAGGATCACGTCGCAAGCATAGACGGCATGATGGAGCCTGAAGCGGTGGCAGAGGCTTGCGTAGAGGCCATCCGCCGCGAGACATTCTTGATCCTGCCCCATAAACAGGTTTTGGGCTACATGCGCGCCAAGACCGACAATTATGATCGCTGGATTGGCGGCATGCGTAAACTGACCCGAAAATTTGGTATCTTCAAAGCACCAGACAAAACCACAGCCCCGATAGATTCGGACCGTTAGATCCAGCACCTAGATCCAGCGCCGAACCTGGGCCTTATAGTTTACAAACTCGTCGCCAAAACTTTTTGTCAAAGCCTGTTCTTCCGGTATAATCTGATAGGTTGTGATCACCCAGACAAACACTGCCAATACCGGCAGTGTGGCCCATGCCCCAAGCGCCAGACCCGGCCCTGCAATAATCGCTGCCATCCCGAGATACATTGGATTGCGACTGATTTGATACACCCCGCCGGTGACCAGCGTGCTCGAATGCTCCATCTCTTGCGGCAGGACGGTGGTTTTAACCCGATAAAAACCACGGATAGCAATCAAGACCAAGGTCAAACCAGCCAAGCCAATGCCGCTGGCAAGTACAATCTGTCCCGGAAACTGCAGCGTCAGGCCCGGCAACACCCCATCAAGGGCTCCGATGGCAAACAGACAAAGCAAAGTAAGGGCTGGGGGGGGAATGCGCATAAAATATCTCCATGTAAAATCAACAAGCCACCTCTGAAATTGCAAAAAAGCTATGGTGACCTTGCTTAAATCAAAAAGTTTTTTGCCGATTTGTCAAATTCTTTATTCAGGATTGAGGTATCCTCAACAAACTGAGCCCCAAAACACCGCCCGCCATAGGCTTGAACCCCGTCTCAACGCGGATGCCCCGATGTTACCGCCCAATATAAGGATGCCGTGTCAGCATGTGGTGTCAAAGGGCCGTGTCAGGATCTGACAGCACAGTTCTGGTGTCGCGCCCTTCAGCGCGGCGCGCGCACTGGCCGCATCAACCCCTCTTGGGCAACGCTGGCCACCAAGCGGCCCTCTTGGCTATAAATTGCGCCACGGTTAAAACCGCGCCCGCCGCCGGTAAAGGGGCTGTCCATGGTGTACAGATGCCATTGATCGAACTGGACCGGTGCATGAAACCACATCGCATGATCCAAACTGGCAGTCATCACCCCACCCTTGAACCATGTCAGCCCGTGGGGCCGCAGCGAAGACCCCAGAAGGTTCATATCGGACGCATAGGCCAGCAGACAATGCTGCATCTGCGGCGACTGACCTGCGGCGTGATGCATGCGGAACCACAGATGATTTAGATCTGGCGCCGGTTGCGGGTTAAAATGATCGATCGGCGCCAATTCGCGTATCTCGATCGGGCGCGGCCGGACATAATCTTTGCGGTACTGCTCCGGAATTCTATCAACGTTTTGCTGTCGTAATGTACGGCGTTCATCCAAGCCCTCGGGCCCTGTGACCTGCGGCATTGGATGGTGATGCTGCCACCCAGCTTCGGTAATTTGAAACGAGGCCGACAGGTTGAGTATCTGCTTGCCGTGTTGCAGCGCAATCACCCGCCGGGTGGTAAAACTGCCGCCATCGCGAGCGCGATCCACGCTATAGACAACCGGAATACTGGGATCGCCCGGGCGGATAAAATACGCGTGCAGCGAATGGCACAGACGGTTTTTAACCGTTCGGTAAGCCGCAGAAAGCGCCTGCGCCACCACATGGCCACCAAAGATCCGCACGCTGGTCTCTCCACCCGATCCGGTGCCGCGGAACAGATCAAGCTCCAGCTGCTCGACATCCATGAGGGCGACAAGATCCTCGACTGTATCGGTCATAGCATCCCTGGCCCATTGGACCGCGCGCCCATCGCAAGACTGTCCTGTTCAAAACCGCCTGTGTCAAAACCACCGCGGTCAAAATTGCCCTCAACAAACGCGCCGTGCACCAATGCTTTAAGCTCGCCGCGAGAAGGATAGGAACTGGAGGGCGCAAGCTGGGTCAAAAACACCACCGACAGATCAAGCACACGGTCGATCCAAAACACCGTTGAGGCCATGCCGCCCCAGCCAAAATCACCGATACTGCCCGGCGCGCGCGCCCGCGCCGGATCCAGCACCACCGCCCCGGCGAGGCCAAAACCAACGCCCTGCATTGGCTGCTCGGCAAAACTTGTCGGTCCCATCGACGCGATATCGCCTGCCAGATGGTTGCGCATCATGAAAGCCACGGTTCGCGGCGACAACAATCGCCCCTGGGGTCCCTCACCATCCCTGCGCAGCATCTCGCAAAAGCGCATATAATCCTCTAGTGTGCTGACCAGACCGCCCCCGCCAGAAAAACCCACCGGATTGCGAAAACAGCTGTCATCAGCGGTTTCTACCGTGCGCAATATCGGAACGTCAGTTGGTGCCGGCGTCAAAGCAAACGCGCCATCCGGCTGTGAGGCGTATAACGTCGCAAAGCGACGCAGCGCGTCCTCTGGCACCGAAAACCCGGTCTCACTCATACCAAGAGGCG
The DNA here is from genome assembly GCA_002336405.1 of Rhodobacteraceae bacterium UBA1957. Classification (GTDB taxonomy): domain Bacteria; phylum Pseudomonadota; class Alphaproteobacteria; order Rhodobacterales; family Rhodobacteraceae; genus CPC320. Next base: position 5,131 of record DDEJ01000089.1, on the reverse strand, counting down.
CGAAAACCTTGTCGTGGAAAAACCGATCCAGCGCGGTGCCCGAGACCTGTTCCACCACCTGCCCCAGCACATCACTTGCCACCGAATATTCCCAGCGTTCTCCGGGTTTGAACGCCAGCGGCAGGGCGGCCACCCGCCCAACCATCTTGGCCAGAGGCGTGCTGCCGCCGTCAAAGCCAATGCCAGCCTCGGCCATCGCCTGCGGCAGAACCCCTGCGTTAAACGCATAACTCAACCCGCTGGTATGGGTTAAAAGCTGATGCAGCGTTGGCACTGCACAGGGCACAACCTGATCGATCCGCTCCGCCCCAGGGCTCAACGCCTGCATGTCGCGAAACGCAGGGATAAATTCTGAAACCGGCGCATCAAGAGAAAACAAGCCCTGCTCAAAAAGCATCATCACCGCCACTGCGGTCACCGGCTTGGTCATCGAATAAATCCGCACAATTGTATCGCGTTCAAACGGCAGCCCGGTCTCTATATCCCGCAGCCCCGTCGCGTGATGATACACCTCGTGACCACCCCGCGCGATCAACACCGAGCTGCCAGCATATTTGCCCTGCGCAACATAGCGCGCCATCCAGTCACCAATGCGGTCCAGCCGTGCGTGGTCAAATCCGAGGGTCTGGGACTTGGAGGTCATATCATCTGAGGGCCCTGAAACCATTGCTGCTAGCCTAGCATCCGTGACATCGCCGCTTTGGTCTCAGCCGTAAACCAGCCCTCGGGTGGCGTATTGGCCCCGTTTGCCATCGCGTTTTGGATCGTCTCGATAACTGGCCCGCGCATCTGGCGCTTAACTTCTGCAAACGTGCCGGACGGGATCGCGGCATAGTCACGCGCCACGCTCACCGCGCGCACCATCACCGCATCCGCATCTTCAATAAGGTCCACGATGCCCGCCGCCAAAGCCGCCTCGGCACCAATCGGGTGGCCGCCCAGCATCAGCCGCCGCAAATCATTCGGCGCCAGTGTTGCACGGGCAATCGCCAGCGGTCCAACCGGAAAATTGACGCCAACCCGCACCTCAGCCAGCCCAAAGCGCGCCTTTGGGCCGGCAATCCGGTAATCGCTGGCAAGCACCAGAAAAAAGCCGCCAGCAATCGCAGCACCACTTGCGGCAACAATGGTAGGTTTTGGAAAGCCAAACAGTTTGGTAAAGCTGACATTCAGACCACGCACCATGGCTTGCTGGTCTTTAAGATCAAAACCCAACGCCTCTTTTAGATCCATTCCAGCCGACAGCACCTTGCTGTTGCTTGCCAAAATCACAGCCTTGACGGCTGTATCGGCCTGCAGCCTGTCCAAATGGGCGCCCAGCAGGTCTAAAAAAGCGCTGTTCAAGGCATTCACGGGCGGACGGTTCAAGACAAGACGGGTGACACCCCCCTCAAGATCTTCGCGGATCAACCAGTTTTCAACGCTCATTAGCGGGCTCCTCATTGCTGTTTTGAAAAAAAGGGCACGGACCTCTTAGCACAAGCTTACTTCCAAGGTTATCTATGTGCAATCTTGACGCCACGCCGTTTTTTAAATGCGTAGCTCTTGCCACGCGTGAGCGGTATTTATACGGTTCAACAGGGAGGTGGATCAAAACGCCTTTGATAAACCAAGAGCGAGCCAAATATGACAATGACCCCCAGTGCTTTGTGCGATCTTAGCGGCAAAACTGCCCTCGTCACTGGCGGCGCCACCGGTATCGGCCGCATGGCAACAACCGGATTGATGGCGGCAGGCGCGCGGGTGCTGATCGCGTCGCGCAAAGGAGAGGCCTGTGTTGCCGTTTCAACCGCGTTGAACAGTCTGGGCCTATCGGGCACCGCCGAGGGTTTCGGCGGTGATGTCAGCTCGGAAGCCGGCATTGCGGCGCTGTGCCAAGAAGTTGCTCAGCGTACAGACAAGCTGGATATTTTGATCAACAATGCCGGACGCACTTGGGGCGCTCCACTGGGGCATTTTCCCTTTGAGGCTTGGGAAAAAGTCATGACCCTGAATATCGCCGGGATGTTCCATCTGACGCAAAGTCTTTTGCCGTTACTGTCGGCGGCGGCCACGGATGACAATCCCGCACGGGTGGTCAACACCGGCAGCGTTATGGGCGAAGTGCCCATGGGCGACAAAGTCTATTCTTACGCGGTATCGAAGGCAGGCGTCCATCACATGACCCGAATTCTGGCAAAGGATCTGGCACCACGTCGTATCACCGTCAATGCCCTCGCCCCAGGGCCTTTCCCATCGAAAATGACCGCCTTTGCCGTCGAACAGCAAGACGGGGAAACGCGCGTTGCCTCTCGGGTGCCTCTCGGGCGCATTGGACGGCCGCATGACGTGGCGGCAGCCTTGCAATTTCTCTGCGGGCATGGTGGGTCTTATGTAACCGGCGCGGTGATCCCGCTGTCGGGCGGCATCAATGTGGGCACCGGGCCTGAAATTTTTGGAGATCACTGAAGCGTGGAGAAAATCACCCGTCAGGATATGGCCGCACTGGTGGGCAAACATGCCGGGACCTCTAAGTGGTTTGTGATCGATCAAACCCGTATTGATAGCTTTGCGGATGTCACCGAAGACCACCAGTATATTCATGTCGATCCTGAAGCTGCCAAACAGACGCCGTTCGGCACAACCATCGCCCATGGGTTTTTGACCCTGTCGATGCTGTCTGCAATGATCTATGACGGTGTGCCCGATATCGAGGGCGCGACAATGGGGGTGAACTATGGTTTTAACAAAATAAGATTTCTATCACCGGTGGTGGAAGGCGCCCGGATTCGGGCGCATTTCACCTTGCAGGACTATACCGAACATAAAGCTAATGAGGGCACGACCATCTGGGATATCCGCGTCGAAATTGAAGGCCAAAGCCGACCAGCGTTGATCGCCGAATGGATTGGGCGTCGCTATTATGCCTCAACTGTTTAAACTTGACGCCCTGTGCAACCTTCCCTTCACGGCGACCCCAGCGAACAGCGCTATGAAATACGCATTGCCAACCGCCAAATTCCTGCCGCGCGCGCAGATCACGGCGCAAAAACTTAGGCTTAAACAACAAAAAGGATACACCCATGCGTGACCTTATGACCCTGTCCACCCTCAATACCGACGCAGTGGCGCAAGCCGTACCAGCGCAGCTCCCACCCGCGATGCGTTTTTCATGGGAGGCAAAACCATGATTGGTGATCCCCTGCCCAAAGCCCTTAGCGGACTGCGACTGCCGGCCGTTGCGGCACCTTTGTTTATTATCTCCACCCCGGATCTGGTCATCGCCCAGTGCAAGGCCGGGGTGATTGGCTCCTTCCCGGCGTTGAACGCGCGGCAAAAAGACGGCGAGCCGAATATGCTCGAAATCTGGCTCAAGCGGATAAACGAAGAGCTTGACCGCCACAATCAGGCCAATCCAGACACTCCGGCGGCACCGTTTGCCGTCAACCAAATCGTGCACCGCAGTAACGAGCGGCTGCAACAGGATATCGAGATTTGCGCCAAGTGGAAGGTGCCGGTATGGATCACTTCGCTGGGCGCACGGGTCGAGGTTAATCAGGCAGCACACAGCTGTGACGGCGTGGTTTTGCATGACATTATCAACAATCGCTTTGCCAAGAAGGCTATTGAAAAAGGGGCTGACGGGCTGATTGCCGTCGCCGCCGGGGCCGGTGGCCATGCTGGATCGCTGTCGCCGCTGGCGCTGATCAGTGAAATTCGCCAGTGGTTCAACGGGCCAGTGCTGCTTTCGGGATCCATTGCCACTGGTCGGTCGATACTGGCAGCCCAAGCCATGGGCGCCGATCTGGCCTATATCGGCTCGCCGTTTATCGCCACCCAAGAGGCCAATGCGCACAGCGAATACAAAGACATGATCGTTGACAGCACCGCAGACGACATCCTGTATTCGTCACTGTTTACCGGGGTACATGGCAATTATCTCAGGCCGTCGGTTGTGCGCGCCGGCATGGATCCGGAAAATCTGGAAACCGCGGATGCCTCGTCGATGGATTTTAGCAGCGACAGCAAAAAACTGAAATCATGGAAAGATATCTGGGGGTCAGGCCAGGGCATTGGCGCTGTTGAGGCGGTGCTGCCCACGGGTCAGTTGGTCGATCGACTGGCTGGTGAATATGCCGAGGCCAAAGCTCAGATGACCGCCCTCATTGCCAATGGGTAAACGCTAGCGGACAGGAAAAAACCCGATGTCGGACAAAACCGCCAACACGCTGAATCTTGCCGCTGTGACACCTTGGTTGGAGCGGCATATCGACGGTTTTAGCGGTCCGGCACGCGCCGAGCAGTTTGCCAGCGGGCAATCAAACCCAACATTTCGGCTGATCACGCCGCAAAAGACCTTTGTTTTGCGCCGCAAGCCGCCGGGTATGCTGTTGAAATCTGCCCATGCAGTAGAGCGCGAATTCAAGGTGCAAAAGGCACTGGCGGGCAGCGATGTGCCCGTGGCGAAAATGCATGTGCTCTGCGAGGATCCAAGCGTCATTGGGTCGGCGTTCTATGTCATGGACGAAGTTGACGGGCGCAATTTCAAAACGCCTTTCATGGCTGATCTTACCCCCGAGGCGCGCGGCCAGATTATTGGTGAAACCAACCGCGTGCTTGCCGCCATCCACGACGTTGATCTGGTGGCAACAGGGCTGACCGATTACGGACCCGAGGGCAATTATTACCGCCGGCAAGTGGACCGCTGGAGCAAACAATATCGCGCCTCGGAAACCGAACATATTGCGGCAATGGATGCGCTGATCGACTGGCTGGATAATAACATGCCCGAGGATGACGGCCAACGCAGTCTGGTGCATGGCGATTACCGCATCGACAATATGTTGTTCGCCAAACAGGGCCCCGCCTGTGTGGCGATGCTAGATTGGGAATTATCGACGCTGGGCCACCCCTATGCCGATTTGGCCGCTGTGATCATGCAGTGGGCCATGCCGCAAGGCGATGAGGGGCGCGGGCTGGCCGGTGTCGACCGGCAGGCGCACGGATTGTGGTCCGATACCCAGTTTATCGACGCCTATTGCGCGCGCCGCAGCTTGGCGGGCATTGAGAATTTCGGCTTTTACCTGGCATTTTGCAATTTTCGCATGGCAGGCATTCTGCAAGGCGTTAAGAAACGCGCTCTGGATGGCAA
>DDEJ01000088.1 GCA_002336405.1 Rhodobacteraceae bacterium UBA1957 | reverse complement strand
ACGCTGGCCCTGTCTCAGGTGGTGCAGACCGTACTTTTATGGTCGGATACGGCATTTGGCGAACAATCACCGCTGGCGGTGGTGCCCGGGGGGGCGACAATCTTGCGCCCTGATATTGCTGGGGTAATCCGGGCGGCCTATGATCCCATTATGCCAGTTGTGGCCTATGATCCCTCTCATGCGCTGCGGTTGTGCGCGCGTATCGAGGTTGTGCAATGAGCCACATATTTCCCGTACATGTTTATTATGAAGATACGGATCTGGCGGGGATTGTGTATTATGCGAACTATCTGCGCTATATTGAGCGTGCCCGTACAGAATGGGCACGGGGCTTGGGACTGGATCAAACCGTTTTAAAAACGCGGGACGGGCTGGTTTTTGCCGTGCGCCGGGTCGAGGCGGATTATCTCGTACCAGCGCGGTTTGACGAGGATTTAACAGTGCATACTAAGCCCTTACGCGGGACTGCCGCCCGTTTTGTTCTGCAACAAGATGTTCGCCGTGGGCAACAGATTTTGTTTGCTGCGCAAGTCACGCTTGTGGCATTGCGCGAAACCGGTCAGCCGGCGCGTTTGCCCAAAGCATTGCGGCAGCTCTTGGCGTAAGTTTTTATCATTGGGTGGGTGACATCAATGTGATTGGTTTTAGGCGTGGGTTAGGCTATGCTTGGCGCAAACAGAGCCCGTTGCGGGCCAAAGCAGACCGAGCAGGCCAATGGAAACTGAAACTCTTGCCCTTACACAGGCGGTAGACTTCTCGATGTGGGCGTTGTTTGCCCGCGCAACCTTGACGGTGAAAATCGTCATGATGATCCTGATTATTGCGTCTTTCTGGTCTTGGTCCATCATTATTGGCAAAGGGGTGTCTTTGCGCATGGCGCGGCGTCAAGCAGCACAATTTGACCGTGCTTTCTGGTCGGGCGAGCCGCTGGACGAGTTGTTCCAGAAAATTGGTTCGAAAGCCAAAAGTAGGCCGGAAAAGATTTTCACGGCTGGTATGCTTGAATGGCAGCGTAGCCACCGTCAGGATGGTGGATTGATTGCCGGGGCGCATGCCCGGATAGACCGCTCGATGGATGTTGCTATCGCGAAAGAGGCGGAAGAGCTGCAAAAAGGGTTGCCGGTTTTGGCCACCGTGGGGTCAACCGCCCCGTTTATCGGCCTATTCGGGACGGTTTGGGGCATTATGAACGCGTTTATCGAAATCGCACAGCAACAAAATACTAATCTTGCGGTTGTCGCACCCGGAATCGCCGAAGCACTGATGGCCACGGGGCTCGGCCTGTTAGCGGCGATACCTGCCGTTATTTTTTACAATAAGTTGAGCGCCGATAGCGACCGGTTACTTGCCGGGTACGAGGCGTTTGCCGATGAGTTTTCGACAATTTTAAGCCGCCAGTTGGATAGTTGAGCGATGGGGGGCGGTGTTGTCAGGGCGCAAAAAAACAGCAGCCGCCGGCGGCGCCACGGCAGGGCGCAACCGATGGCGGAAATAAATATCACGCCTTTTGTTGATGTTATGTTGGTGTTGTTGATTATTTTTATGGTTGCAGCGCCATTGCTGACCGTTGGGGTGCCGGTCGAACTGCCCAAAACGGCGGCCAGTGCTTTGCCATCGGCGAAACAAGAGCCGCTGACGGTGACTATTACAGCGCAGGGCGTGGTGATGATCCAGAAAACCGAAATTGCGATCAAAGACTTGGTGCCAAAGCTGAAATCTGTTGCCACCGAACGCGACAATGATCGTATTTTTCTGCGCGCGGATGGTGCCATACCTTATATGACAGTGGTGCAGGTGATGGGGGCGATGAATGCTGGCGGATTTTCCAACATTGGTCTGGTCACCGATATAGGTGGCCCGACGTTTGATGGGACGAACTCTGCCGGTTCAAACCTTTTAGAGCCGGCTACTGACGGGCAGGGTGGCTAGGCAGCAACGGTGGATATTGGGCATTATATCTCTGGTTTAAGTCATGCTGGACTCCTGGGGTGGATGGCTTTCGGGGGTCTGTTCGAGCCACACAGAGAGCCGTTTGAAATCCGCGAAGTTGCGATTGTCTCGGCGCAGGAGTTCGATGCGATGTTTGCGCCTGAGGTCGCGCCAAAACGAGTTGAGGAGATTGTCGCGCTACAGCCGATCCAACCCGAAGCGCAAGCGCCAGAACTGCCAAGTGTGGCAGAGGCTGCGGTGCCGATCCTCGAGGTGCCAGCTGTGGTGCAATCCGCCGCACCGGACTCTGTGCCCGATGATAACGACCTATATGTCGCGCCGGAACCCGAGCCGTTAGACATGCCGCTAGATATTGAGCCTGAGGTCCAGCCACCAATAGAGCAGATGGCTGTTTTAGCGCCACAAACTGAGCAACCGCCCCGGCCCAAATCGGTGGTGAAAATTGCCCCGGAACCGGTGCCGACGCCCGAGCCTGAGGTCCCGCTTGCGCAAGAGACGCCTCCTGCCGCTCAGATTGAGCCTGTGCCCGAGGCTCCCGAGATGCCCGAGGCGCCGCAGGAGAAAAAGGTTGAGGAAGAGGCCGTTGCAGAAATTACGCCCGAGATCATTGAGCCGCCGTCGGGGGGACCTGAAAGGTCGTTGCGGCCTCGGTTGCGTCCGGCGATCACCACCGCTTTGACACAATCCGATTCGGTTGCCCTGGCGCTGCAGGAAGCCCTCAACGCGCCGGGCCCAGACCCTGCGACACCCAGCATCCGGTCCGGATTGCAAATGACCTCTGGCGAGAAAACGGCAATAAAACGGTATCTAAAGCCATGTTGGACAGTCGATGTAGGTAGTCTTTCTGCAGATATTGCCGTCACTTTACGTTGGGAAATGTCACCTGACGGCAAACTTGTTGCGGGCAGTCTTAGGATGATTGATAGTGAAGGCGGTGACGGTCGCGCCCTCAAAAGAGCGTTCCAAATCGCGCAGGGTGCCGTATTGAGGTGCGGCAACAAGATGGGGGCGAATTTACCGCCCGATAAATATGCCGAGTGGCAAGAGATCGAAATTCGTTTTGATCCGTCAGATATGAGGACACAGTAATGCAAAAGTGGATGGTTTTGATATTGGTTGTTTTCGGTTTGGTGTTGCCGCTTGAGGCCCGCGCTGCCCCTTTGAAACTCACCCTTACTGAAGGTGTGATCCAACCCATCCCTTACGCTGCACCGGTTTTTGTTGCAGAAAACAGCGCTGCCGAGGATTGGAGTGCAAAAATTACCGCTTTGGTGATAAGGGATTTGAACAGCTCCGGATTGTTTCGCGAGGTCTCAAAATCAAAATACATCAGCCAGATCACTAGTTTCGCATCTCCGGTGCAATATTCAGACTGGAAAGCCATCAATGTTCAGGCTCTTGTCACTGGTGCTGTAACAATAAGTTCAAAAGATCAGTTGGTGGTAAAATTCAGAAGCTATGATGTATTTGCAGGCCAAGAATTGGGCGATGGGCTGCAATTTGTTGGAACCAAAGACAGATGGCGTCGAATTGCCCACAAAGTGGCCGATTCGCTTTATTCGCGTATCACTGGCGAAAGCGGGTATTTTGACAGTCGGATTGTATACGTTGCAGAGAAGGGACCAAAAAATGCCCGCGAGAAAGCTTTGTCAATTATGGATGCTGACGGTGAAAACTACCGGCCGCTGACCGATGGAAAATCACTGGTTTTGGCGCCGCGGTTTTCGCCTAACGGCAAGCAAATCCTCTATACCAGTTACGAGACGGGTTTCCCGCGTATTTATCTGTTGAGCCTTGCCAACAACCGGCGTCAGGTATTGGAGAACCAGCGTGGCACGATGAGTTTTGCGCCGCGCTTTTCCCCCGATGGTGGGGCGGTGGTGTATTCAGTGACCAAGGGGGGCAACACTGATATTTACCGCTTGGTTCTCGGCAGTGGACAAAGTCAACGCCTGACAACGGTGCCGTCGATAGAGACCGCGCCCAGTTTTTCACCTGATGGTCGCCAGATCGTGTTTGAAAGCGACCGCTCGGGGACGCAGCAGCTGTATATCATGCCAGTTTCCGGGGGGGATCCAAGGCGCATTAGCTTTGGCAAGGGGCGCTATGGCACTCCGGTTTGGTCGCCGAGGGGCGACATGATTGCATTTACCAAGCAGAGCAAGGGACGGTTCCATATTGGTGTGATGCGGTTTGATGGCAGCGAAGAGCGGCTTTTGACGGCCTCGTTTTTGGATGAGGGGCCCACTTGGTCACCAAATGGACGGGTGATTATGTTTACGCGGGAAACCCGTGGTGCACAGGGGTCGTCTGGGCTGTATTCCATAGATGTTTCGGGACGGAACCTCAAACCTTTGCGCACACCGCATGGTGCATCGGATCCGTCTTGGTCGCCTCTGGGAAAGTAAACAAGGCGATAGGAGTTACTTTCATGTCCTTTGTATTTTGTGCTATAGACTTTAGATAATGATAAAATGTTTGAGCGGGGCTGCGGGATGAAAATGAAAATAATTGTGAGTGCTTTGGTCGTTGGGTTGGTCCTGTCCGGGTGTACCGGTGGCGGCGGTTTACTTGATAAAGAAGATCGCGTCGGTTTGTCTGGCGACGGGAGCTTTGGTCAAGGCGGTAATATGGAGCCAGGCTCTATTGGGTATTTCCAAAACAGCATCGGTGACAGCGTATTTTTCCCGGTGGATCAATCGAGCCTGACACAGCAGGCACAGGCTATGTTGGATGTGCAGGCCGAGTGGCTGATAGAAAATGCGCGCTCGGAAGTGTTGATCGAAGGTCATGCAGACGAGCAGGGAACGCGGGCGTACAATTTGGCACTTGGCGCACGCCGGGCAAGCGCAGTGCGCAATTATCTGGTGTCCCGAAGTGTGCCGGCTGACCAGTTGCAAATTGTGAGTTTCGGCAAGGAACGCCCCTTGGAAGTGTGTAGTCAGGAAAGCTGTTATTCTCAGAACCGCCGCGCAGTGACACGGGTTTCGGGAGCTTTGGCAGGCTAAACGAAGGGTAATAGAATGCGTAGGGCATGGATTTTTTTGGTGATTTGGTCTTTTTCTGCTATGAGTTTGGCGTCTGACGAGCGAACCGAGACTTTGGCAGATATCAGGCAGAGCCTGACGGCTGTGCATGTCGAGATTAGCAAACTCAGGCGCGAATTGATCCCGACGGATAAGCCTGACGGTCTTGTCGCGGGGGATACGTTGCTTGGGCGTGTAGACTCGGTTGAACAGGTGCTGAGATACCTGACATCAAAAACCGAAGAGCTTGAGTATCGGATCAATCAGATCGTTGTCGATGGCACAAACCGTATTGGTGATTTGGAGTTCAGACTTGTTGATCTTGAAGGTGGAGATGTCTCTCAGCTGGGCGAAATTTCGACTTTGGGCGGGGACACCTCAAGCCAAGCTGTCGAGAGCGAAGTAAAGCCAAATGCTGTGGGTCTGCAGATGGCGGTTGGTGAGCAGGCTGATTTCAGCCGTGCGTCGCAGGCTCTTGAACAAGAAGATTACGCGCAGGCCTCTGCATTGTTTGCAAAATTTGTTTCGAGCTATCCCGGTGGCCCGCTGAACCCGCAGGCTTTTGTTTTGCGAGGCAAGGCGCTTGAGTCTCTGGGAGATGTGAGGGCTGCGGCACGCTCTTATTTGGACAGCTATAGCCGGCACCCTCATGCCTCTGTCGCCCCCGAGGCGCTTTTGCGCCTCGGATTGGCGCTTGACGGTTTGAAACAGTCCAAAGCAGCGTGCAGAACGCTTGGAGAGGTCACTTTGAAATTTCCGCAATCCGAGCAGGTCGCGCAGGCGCAATCGATGATGCAAACCCTGAACTGTTCGTGACGCAAACTCCTTGTCTCAAGACCGGTTTTGCCGCGACTATGATGTCTATGCTGGGCGTAGATTTGCCTCAAAAAATGGCACTTGCGGTCTCTGGTGGCGGTGACAGCATGGCCCTGCTTTATCTGGCAGCGGATTGGGCGCGCTTGTGGCAGGTTGACTTATCCGTTGTGACCATCGATCACCAATTGCGGCGTGAGAGCGGCGCAGAGGCTGCGTTGGTCAAGGCGGTTTCGCAGGATCTTGGCCTGACCCATACAACCTTGCTGTGGCAGGGGTGGAACGGCCAAGGTAATTTGCCGGATGCTGCACGCAGGGCGCGGTTGGATTTGATCAACGGCTGGCGCAGAGAGATACAATACGTCTTAATGGGCCACACGCTGGATGATCAGGCCGAGACGTTTTTAATGCGGTTGCGGCGCGGATCGGGTGTGGATGGGCTGTCGGGCATCGCACCAGTGCATCTTGTCACTGGGTCGGAAAATGACAATCTGTCAGCGTCAAGTTCTGGGCTTCACGCATCCGGATCGCTGCATGTTTTGCGTCCTTTGCTGGCGGTGTCACGTGCCAACTTAAGGGCGCATTTGACCAAGATAGGCGCGTCGTGGGTGGATGATCCCTCCAATCAAGATGACCACTATGAACGCGTGCGTATGCGACAATTTATGCCTGATCTAGAGGCCGTAGGTCTCTATCAGAAGGGGTTGGCAGATACCGCCAAACGTTTGCGTCGTGCCCGGACTGCCCTATCACGCCGCGCGGTGGCTGTGGCCGAGCAGATAGCCCATCAAGACGATGGGGACGTTGTGTTTGATCTCGAAGCTCTGGGTGAAATTGAGGAAGAGACCCAATTGCGCTTGCTGGCTGCAGCATTGTGCTGGGTGTCTTCAAACGCGTACCGGCCGCGCCTGAACGTGCTAGAAAACGCTTTGCAAGCGGCGCTGGTGGGTAAAAATGGTGCTCTACACGGTGGATTGATTCGCGTTCATGGCACACAGCTTAGAATTACCCGCGAATACCAAGCGGTGCGGGATACGCGACATATTGTCGGCAATCGTGGATTTTGGGACGGGCGCTGGCAGATAACTGGCCCAAAAATCGATGGCACAGAAATTCGGCCCCTGGGGCCGGAAGGCGTGCAACAAATTGGCACAGCATGGCAAAACCGGCCAAACTATGCTATTATCCTATCAAAACCGGGCATTTTTAGAGATAATCAGCTGATCGCGTGTCAATCTGCCGGATTTGGACCAGCTTATGAACAGCAAATTCAACCGTCAAGCTTCACATCGTTGTTGATTGAGCATTGAACATGGCAAATTCGTCTCTATTTAACTCACTAGGCGAATGTGATACTCACGCGTCCTAACGATAATTGGGGGACTTTCCTTGGGGAATGCACGCAATATAGCTTTTTGGGTGGTACTGTTTTTACTGGTACTGGCTTTGTTCAACATGTTCACCGGTGGATCCTCAACCGTGTCGCAGAGTAACGAGGTCAGTTATTCTGATTTTGTGCGCTCCGTTGAGAGCGATGAGGTAAATGCTGTCACACTCGATGGGGAGCAAATCCGCTTTCTTGGTAATGATGGTCAAACCTATTCGGTGATCAAACCTAGTGATGCGCAGATCACCCAGCTGTTGATCGACAACAACGTGTCACTGCGCGCTGAACAGCAGCAGCAATCAGGATTTCAAACATTTATTCTGTCGCTCTTGCCGTTTTTGTTACTAATCGGCGTCTGGGTCTATTTCATGAACCGGATGCAAGGTGGTGGCCGTGGCGGTGCGATGGGCTTTGGCAAATCAAAAGCCAAAATGCTGACAGAAAAGCAGGGTCGCGTGACGTTTGACGACGTCGCGGGCATTGACGAGGCAAAAGAAGAACTTGAAGAGATTGTTGAGTTTTTGCGCAACCCACAAAAATTCAGCCGTTTGGGTGGTAAAATACCGAAAGGTGCTTTGCTGGTGGGCCCTCCTGGTACTGGTAAAACTCTTCTGGCGCGCGCGATTGCCGGTGAGGCCGGTGTGCCGTTCTTTACTATCTCTGGATCGGATTTTGTCGAAATGTTTGTCGGCGTTGGCGCAAGCCGCGTACGCGATATGTTCGAGCAGGCCAAAAAGAATGCGCCCTGCATTGTGTTTATCGACGAGATTGACGCTGTCGGCCGCAATCGCGGGGCTGGCTATGGCGGGGGTAACGATGAGCGTGAACAGACGTTGAACCAGCTTTTGGTCGAGATGGACGGATTTGAAGCCAACGAGGGTGTGATCATTCTGGCAGCAACAAACCGGCGTGATGTGCTGGATCCGGCTCTGTTGCGGCCGGGTAGGTTTGACCGTCAGGTCACAGTGCCAAACCCCGACATCAAAGGTCGCGAGAAAATTCTCAACGTACATGCGCGTAAGACGCCGTTGGGTCCTGATGTGGATCTGCGTATCATCGCGCGCGGCACCCCGGGGTTCTCAGGCGCCGATCTGGCCAACCTTGTCAATGAGGCGGCGCTGCATGCGGCCCGCGTTGGGCGTCGCTTTGTTACTATGGATGAATTTGAGTACGCCAAAGACAAGGTGATGATGGGGGCTGAGCGCCGCTCGATGGTTCTGACGGCCTCGCAAAAGGAAAAGACCGCCTATCACGAGGCGGGTCACGCAATCGTTGGCATTGAACTGCCGCAATGTGATCCGGTTTATAAGGCGACAATCATTCCGCGCGGTGGCGCACTTGGTATGGTGGTCTCACTGCCCGAGATTGACCGTTTGAACTGGCAAAAATCTGAGTGCGAAGAGAAGATGGCCATGACAATGGCGGGTAAAGCCGCCGAAATTATTAAATATGGACCTGAAAACGTCTCGAACGGTCCGGCGGGGGATATACAGCAAGCCTCGGGTCTGGCGCGGGCGATGGTTCTGCGCTGGGGCATGTCGGATAAGGTTGGAAATATAGATTACTCGGAGGCTCATGACGGATATTCTGGCAGCACTGCGGGCCTTTCCGTTTCTGCCAATACCAAAGTGCTGATCGAAGATGAGGTGAAGCGGTTTATCGCTGAGGCTTACGACAAGGCCTTTGAAATCTTGACCGACAAAACCGAAGAATGGGACCGTTTGGCGCAGGGATTGCTTGAATATGAAACGCTGACGGGCGATGAGATTAAGCGCGTCATGAAGGGCGATCCACCACAGGCCGGCCCGGATGATGACAACTCGGATACCTCTGGAACCGCTGCAAGTGTCACGGCCATCCCTAAAACCAAGCCGCGTATCAAGCCTGCGGATGACAGCGGCCTTGAGCCTGAACCCACAGCCTAAATATTAGCTGTATATGTCTTAAGCAAAACCCTGGACCAGCGTCTGGGGTTTTGTTTTTGCGCAGGGCTTTGCGTTTGTGGTCGGCTATAGTAGGTTTCGCCAAGCATTTGACGGAGGATTACCATGCCAGCGCTGATACCAACGGAATTCTCTGCCGAAGTGACATGGCTGGGCTTGGTGCCAGATCGTCAATCCGATCTTTGCGCGGTGCCGCAAACTGAGCTGATGATGTGGTTCTCGGGCCCTGAAGGCGACAGCCATTCCGGTTTGACCCGACCGTCTTGCTCTCGGGTGACGTCCCTGCACCTGCGCGGGACAGAGATTCGGAATGTGCGGCAACTGTCTATTGTCGCAGCTGAGGATCTGCAGGAAATTGCCGCAAATATCGGCCTTGAGGCGCTGGATCCTGCTTGGTTGGGGGCCACATTGGTATTGTCTGGCATCTTTGACTTTTCCCATGTGCCGCCTGGGTCGCGGTTGCAGGCGACAAATGGAACAACCTTGGTGGTCGATATGGAAAACCGCCCGTGCAACCTGCCGGCGCGGGTGATTGAAAATGCGCAGCCCGGCCACGGCAAAGCTTTTATGAAATCTGCAAAAGGCCGTCGCGGTGTAACAGCTTGGGTGGAGCGCGAGGGGGTGCTTGTACTTGGGGATCAGCTGCGCTTACACATTCCCGATCAACCAGTTTGGGCCGGTCTTGCCAGCGCAAAAACGTAGCAAGATAAGTTTCCGATCCGACACGGAGAATGAGATCTCGCCGCAACACGATGGGCATATGTCGGAATTGCAAGTTCCAAACCTTAAAAGCGGGCGTATACCGCCCCATGACAACGGTGTCGTTGAGTCTTTAGGACGGGGAAAGAAATAATGGGCTATAAGAGTGATATTGAGATTGCGCGCGAGGCTGTGAAACGGCCTATCCAAGAGATTGGCGCCAAGCTGGGCATAAACAGCGAGCATCTTTTGCCCTATGGTCATGACAAGGCCAAAGTGAGCCAAGGGTTCATCGACTCGGTGCAGGGAAACGCTGATGGTAAACTAATTTTGGTGACGGCGATCAACCCAACCCCGGCGGGCGAGGGCAAGACGACAACCACAGTAGGATTGGGTGACGGTCTAAACCGAATCGGTAAAAAAACATCCGTATGCATTCGTGAGGCGTCTTTGGGGCCTTGCTTTGGCATGAAGGGCGGCGCTGCGGGTGGCGGCTATGCGCAAGTGGTGCCAATGGAGGAAATGAACCTGCATTTCACTGGTGATTTTCACGCCATCACCTCGGCGCATAATCTTCTTTCGGCGATGATCGACAACCATATCTATTGGGGCAATTCATTGGAAATCGACGAGCGGCGCGTTGTGTGGCGTCGGGTGATGGATATGAACGACCGCGCCCTGCGCGATACGGTGACCAGCCTTGGCGGGGTCGCCAACGGTTTCCCACGTCAGACTGGCTTTGACATTACGGTGGCATCCGAGGTTATGGCGATATTGTGCCTGTCCGTTAGTCTAAAAGATCTGCAAAAGCGTCTGGGCGATATTATTGTCGCCTCTCGCCGTGATAAAACGCCGATTTATTGCCGTGACATCAAGGCAGATGGTGCAATGACGGTCCTGTTGAAAGATGCAATGCAACCCAATTTGGTGCAGACGCTTGAGAACAATCCTGCCTTCGTTCATGGCGGCCCGTTTGCCAATATCGCGCATGGGTGTAATTCAGTGATTGCGACGTCAACGGCGTTGAAGATATCCGACTATGTTGTCACTGAGGCTGGGTTTGGTGCCGATCTTGGCGCAGAGAAATTCATGAATATTAAATGCCGCAAAGCGGGATTGGCGCCTGCAGTTGTTGTGGTTGTCGCCACGGTGCGGGCGATGAAAATGAACGGTGGCGTGGCAAAGGCTGATCTGGGGCCGGAGAATGTAGACGCGGTCGTGGCAGGCTGCCCAAATCTGGGGCGGCATATTGAAAACGTGAAATCCTTTGGCGTGCCGGTAGTGGTGGCGATCAATCATTTTGTCACCGACACCGACGCCGAGGTGCAAGCCGTCAAAGACTATGTGGCCGGGCAGGGGGCGGAAGCAATCTTGTGCCAACACTGGGAAAAGGGGTCCGAAGGTGCGGTTGAATTGGCGACGCGCGTGGCGGAAATCGCCGACGCGGATATGGCTAATTTCGCACCACTTTATGGTGATGAGCTTAGCTTATTTGAAAAAATTGAAACGGTCGCCAAACGTATTTATCGCGCGGACGAAGTACTGGCAGATGGCAAAATCCGCAACCAGCTCAAAGAATGGGAAGAGGCGGGCTATGGTCACTTGCCGGTCTGTATGGCCAAAACCCAATACAGCTTTACCACAGACCCCAATCGTCGCGGCGCGCCAACCGGACATTCCGTGCCGGTTCGAGAAGTGCGCCTGAGCGCTGGCGCTGGCTTTGTCGTGGTCATCTGCGGTGAAATCATGACCATGCCAGGGTTGCCGAGGGTGCCGGCTTCAGAACAGATCATGCTCAATGAAAGCGGTGACATTGAAGGCTTGTTCTGAGGTGAGGTACAGTTGATTTTCCGGGTGCGGCTTGTGCTAGGCCGCACCCGGTATTTTGATAGCATTCGCTGGGCCAAGGTCGCTGGGAACAGGTATAAAATTACCTGCACAGCGTGATGAAAATGGGTGAAGAAGTTGCGCCGCTATGGTGTTGCATCAATAAGATTTTAAAAGAGGTGAAAACATGACTGCACAGGTTATCGACGGCAAGGCATTTGCTGTAACGTTGCGCGGCAAGGTGGCCACACAGGTTGCGGCTTTGACGGCGAACCACGCGATTACTCCGGGTTTGGCGGTTGTCTTGGTTGGTGAAGATCCTGCCAGTCAGGTCTATGTGCGCTCGAAAGGCAAACAGACCGTCGAGGTGGGCATGAATTCGTTCGAGCACAAGCTTGAGATTGATACCTCTGAGGCCGATCTGCTGGATTTGATTGCCACCCTTAATTCTGATCCTGCGGTACACGGTATTTTAGTGCAATTGCCGCTGCCCAAACATCTGGACGAAGATCTGGTGATCAACAGTATTGATCCCGCCAAGGATGTTGACGGGTTTCATATCTCAAACGTTGGGCTGTTAGGAACGGGGCAAAAATCGATGGTGCCCTGCACGCCGTTGGGCTGTCTTATGATGCTCCGAGATCACCACGGATCGTTATCGGGACTGGATGCGGTGGTGATCGGACGTTCAAATATTGTTGGCAAACCGATGGCGCAGTTATTGTTGGGTGACAGTTGTTCGGTGACGATTGCCCATTCCAGAACCAAAAATCTGCCAGAGGTGGTTGGTCGCGCCGATATCGTGGTTGCTGCGGTCGGGCGGGCCGAGATGGTGCCGGGCGACTGGATCAAACCCGGCGCTACGGTAATTGATGTGGGGATCAACCGGATCGAAAAACCCGAGGGTGGCACCCGTCTTGTGGGGGATGTGGATTACGCCAGTGCGGCCGCGGTCGCGGGCGCAATTACCCCGGTTCCTGGTGGCGTAGGCCCGATGACGATCGCGTGTTTGCTGGCCAATACCCTGACGGCTTGTCTGCGGGCAAATGGCCTGCCGGAACCCGACAGCCTAACTGTGTGACTATCTGTCAGTGCCTGATCGGGGCATGGGAATGATCTGGGGGGTTTTGCCGGTTAAAACGGCCACAGCCCCGGCGCCCATCAGCGCCTGTAACTGACTGTGATTGCTGTGCAAACCGCCTGTGTAGGTGCCATAGGCAGGCAGTATCAGTCGTTGCCTGTCCAATAAAAAGCAGGCGCGTGACACCGTGCGGGCGGCTGTTTTCAGCCGAGCTTTGGGGTGATAATGCCCGCTCACTTCGCCGCCCATGATGTCACCGTTGTGGTCTGGCGCAGCGATATGTTGAAAAAACAACGGATGAACGCTCAGGGTGGTGCGGTGGCTGCCACCTATATCCAGAGGGCCAGGGTCGTGGTTGCCCTCAATCCAGATCCAGTCGCGGCCGGCCTGCAATCGGTTGATCCACAAACGGTCGTCTTTGGCCAACTCACTTGGTGCTTGCGGGTGGTCAAAACTATCGCCCAAGCAGATGACGGTGCTGGCGGGGTAGGCGTCAAGATCTGACTCAAGCTTTAAAAGCGTGCCTTGCGTCTGATAGGGTGGCAAGGTTGCCCCGCCGGCGCGCGCATAGCGTTCCGATTTACCAAGATGCAGGTCCGAGACGCACAACATACTTTTTGCCGGCCACCAAAGCGCACCCGATCCCAAAGCGATCAAAGATGCCCCCGCAAGTGCAATTGGCACCCCCCCCGTCAGGGTCTTTTGCAGTTTGCCCTGCGCGTTTCGCGCCTTCATGTCGTCAGCCCCGCAGCTTCCATCAAGCGGGCGGCGGCTTCGGCCACAAGACGTTCTTGTGCGGCGCCGGCAATGGGTACCCGACCGGCCTCAAGTAAAAGCGGTGCGGCCAATGGGCTGATCCGCGGCAGCCGGATATGATCAATGTGGCCTGCAATGCGCTGGGTCATCTCACGCAACCGTTCAAAATCAATCAGCCCACGCATCGCCTCGGTACGGGTGATCGCCAGCAACAGGTGGTCCGGATCGTATTTCAACAAGGTATCATACAAGATATCTGACGAAAAAGTCGCCTGACGCCCAGACGTGCGTTGTCCCGGCAGGTTGCGTTCAATCAGACCCGCGATGGTGGCAGAGGCGCGAAAGGTGCGTTTCATCACGGCATTTCCCGACAGCCAGTCCTCAAAACCATGTTCCAGTGCCTGCCTTTCAAAAAGTGCGGCAGGGTCCGTGACCGTGGTTAACCCCCAGACCAGTGTCGCATAATCGGTGGCGACAAATCCCAGCGGATTCTGCCCCAGTTCTTCCATGCGTTTGGTCAGCAGCAAGCCCAGCGTTTGCTGCGCATTGCGTCCGGCAAACCCATAGGCGCACAGATATTCACGCCCCTCATGGGCAAAGGTTTCGATCAACAATTTGTCGGCTTGTGGCAGACGTGATACCCGCTGCTGCAAGGATAACCATTCGGCGGTATGGCGGGGCAGGTCAGTCCAGTCATTGCGTTCGAAATACCTGAGTATGCCTGCGCTCAGCTGGGTGGATGTGGCAAATTTCGTCCCCATGAAAGTGGCGATTTTCGGAGTTTTATTTGCCTGTCTTGAGACTTCGACCGTCATTTCGCGCAGACCTTCATAGCGTACAACCTGACCGCCGATCAAAAATGTATCGCCCTTGCTTAGGGTGGCGGCAAACCCTTCTTCGATCTCGCCCAAAGGCTTGCCACCTCGGTTGCGCTGCAGGCGTACCTTTAAGGTGTCGGTATCTTGAATGGTGCCGATATTCATACGGATTCGGGCTGCACTGCGTGGATCGCGCAACCGGTAGCGCCCGTCGGGATCGATCATGAGACGTTGCCACCGGTCATAGGCGCGCAGGGCATAGCCGCCAGTGGCACAAAAATCGAGACAGGCGTCAAATTCATCGCGGGTAAGATCGTGATAGGCGCCAGTTTGTCGAGTTTGCTCAAACAAGGTATCGGGGTCAAACGGACCAGCACAGGCGATGATCAATATGTGCTGGCACAAGACGTCGAGCGGGCCGCGCCCGCGTGCTTCGCCGTCGAGGCTGTGGCTTTCCACTGCGCGCAGCGCAATTAGGCATTCAACCACTTCAAATCGGTTGGCAGGCACCAACAGCGCTTTGGACGGGGTATTATAGCTGTGATTGGCCCGCCCGATCCGCTGCACCAGCCGTTTGACATTTTTGGGCGCTCCGATCTGGACGACCAGATCAACATTGCCCCAATCAATCCCCAAATCAAGGCTTCCGGTGCAGACAATCGCCCGTAATTCGCCGCGCACCATCGCCGCCTCAACGCGGTCGCGCTGCACCCGGTCAAGGCTGCCGTGATGGATGCCGATGGGCAGGCTTTGGGCATTGGCGAGCCATAATTTGTGAAAAAAGATCTCGGCCTGTGCGCGGGTGTTGTGAAAAATCAAAGTGGTTTTATGCTGCGCAATCTGTTCAAGCACTGCTTGGATCGCATAGGCGGCGCCACCGCCGGCCCAAGGGGGCGGGGCAGCAATATCAAGCATGGCGATGTCGGGTTTTGGGCCGGGATCAGCGTTCAAAATATGACAGGAATCGCTGCTACGGGTCAGAAATTGCGCAATCGCCTTGGGGTCGTCGACCGTGGCTGACAGGCCGATGCGGCGCGCGGTCGGGCACAGCGCGTTCAGACGCGCCACGGCCAACATTAACTGATCGCCACGCTTGCTATCTGCTAAAGCATGAATTTCGTCGATCACGATGCGTTGCAAACCGGCAAAAATACGTGGGGCGTCTTCATAGCTGATCAACAGGGCAAGGCTTTCGGGGGTGGTGAGCAGAATATGTGGCGGGTCGGCACGTTGGCGACGTTTGCGGCTTGAGGATGTATCACCGGTGCGGTCTTCGATCCGCACTGGCAGGCCCATCTCGGTCACCGGTGTGCTGAGGTTGCGTTTGATGTCGGCGGCCAGCGCTTTGAGCGGCGAGATATAGATCGTATGAAGACCTTGGCGTGGGGCTGCCGCCAGGTCGATCAGGCTGGGTAAAAACCCTGCGAGTGTTTTGCCGCCGCCTGTTGGTGCGATCAGCAACAAGGCGGCAGCGTCAGCTTTGTCCAGCATCTGCTGTTGATGGTCGTGGATCGACCAACCGCGGGTGGCGAACCAGTCTGAGAACTGGGCAGGAAGCTTTGTCATACTCTTGTATCTAGGCCTATAGAACCAAGATTTCTAACAGAATTTTTGTCCAAATGCGGCTGTGGGTTTGTTGCTTGGCTATCGGACAACTGGTCTGGAATTTTTTTAGGGCTTTTGAACTGTTGGTTTACTGGAATATGCGTGGATGTTTCGCGTCAGTGTCTCTTATTCGGCACCATCCGTCGCATACCGTAATTTTATTGCTGGGGTCTGTTGTTGATTGTGATGAATAATCCGTCGAGTTTGGCTGTGCCAGATCGGATTAATAATATTTTGGCTCTGGGTTATCTGAGTTTAGGCGGGGATTTTGAAAACTTGTTTTAAGAAAGTTAGGCAATCTTTTGTGACGATGTCGCGCAAACTGTGCAGTTGATATGCCGTCTCACCTTATCCGAACCTTCAAGCACCTTGTGCGGGTCATCCAAGATGATACCATTTGTGGACTCAAGAGAGGCATATTTGGTATAGGCAAACACCCCAGTGATACGGGT
>DDEJ01000123.1:13711-18968 GCA_002336405.1 Rhodobacteraceae bacterium UBA1957 | reverse complement strand
AACTTTTGGCACTTTTGCATCAGGGTTGGCACGACCAACGGCAATAATCGCTACAGGCGTTTCAGAACTGGGACACTCAAGCAGGTTATTTAAAAACTTCATCGGGTTTGGCATATGGGTCAAAGCCACAAGTCCCGCGTGATGCAGCGCTGAAATGAGAAAGCAGCTTGCAATGCCTCCACTTTCAGGAACATGGAAATTTTTTTATTTGGTGCCATCTTCAAACGCGCGCCACCGCTGCGCAAAAACCACGATCAACCAAGGCGCAACGGTCAAATGTGGCCGGTCCGCGTCGGTTCCGAGAGGTTCGAGTGCTTTTATCCATTCATCGCCACCTCCACCCTCATAAAGTTTTTTTCTCTTTTTTTCTGCAGCAACCCGTATCTGATGTTTAATTTCCGGGTCTGAAATTGCAACAAAATGCCGCGGCTGATGGTTGGCGCCCGAAGGCGCAGTACCGGCGGTGCGGATACAGGCTTGTATAATGGCCTTGGGAACGGGCTGGCCGTTAAAATATCAGACACTATGGCATCGCTTCAAGCGGTCTTAGTAAACCTGAGCTTCGCACAGCATCTCTTGGTTACTGCGTGACATGTGACCCGGAAGATCAAGTGTCTCATAGGCGATTTTTTTCCCGTGAAAACACTCTCACCTCCTGCAAGAATTATGGCCGTAATCCACATCGTAAACTGGGCCACAACCCCGCATAATAGGAAATTACAGTTATCATGGAAATTAAACCCAAAAAATGCAACAAACAAAAGCGCTGCGCGATCCTGACTCAAAACTTTAAAATCGAGCTGACGATACCCGCACGATATGTCTTTTATCAATAAACAACTAGAATCACATATTCGTTGGTTTCAAAAGTGCTAGATAAACACTGCGATTAACACTACAAAAAATCCGCTGTGAGATGAGAAACTCCCGAATAGATTGCAGCACACACTGTAAAACGCCAGCTTTGGTATTTTCCAAAAACCTATGTATGACATAATCTTTGCAATACCAAGAAGCCATTACCGCCACTGTGGAGTGACCAATGACCCAAGACCGCAAAACCACGTCTGCGCAGCAACAGATGCAGCCACCCGCTAAAGCTTTGTTAGAACCGGCACCTAGATCAAACGGCGACAGTCAACTGTTTGACGGTGATGAAACTATGTTCAAACAGCACGTCTCAGGGCTCAAAATTTACGGTGAATATGGTGTGGGGCGCTCGACAGAATGGCTTTTTCGCACCACAGACGCACAGATTTACAGCATCGATTCTGACGCTCGGTGGGTAAAGTCTGTCCAGCAGAATTGTCAGTACAGTGACCGGCTACACCTGCAGTATTGTGACGTTGGCCCCGTTGGCGATTGGGGGTGGCCACTGGATGACGCAGGCCGTGACAATTATGCGCGCTATACCAATGCTTGGTGGCGCGACGGCATCAAGCCCGATTTGGTCCTGATCGATGGCCGCTTTCGTGTCTGTTGTTTTTTAACGTCCCTTAAATATGCAAAGACCGGTACAAAGATTATTTTCGATGACTATTTCAACCGACCCGAATATCATTTGGTCGAAGAGTTTTTGAAGCCGACTGAGGCATGTGGCCGTCAGGCGCTGTTTGTCAAAACCAACGGTGCAGACCAAACAGGCGCAGAACTGGATCGTGTCATCGATCACTTTCAATTCGTAAAAGAGTGACCTTGTACCGCCCGCTGCCGGTCTGCAGCTGATTTGGCCTCTGGCATTTATCTCAAAGACTGTGTAACCGATCCAGCATGATTACATCTCTGACAATACGCCGCGCCGATGATTGGCATCTGCATCTGCGCGATGGGGCAATGCTGCCCGCCGTGCTGGCCGAAACTGTCCGTCACTTCAGCCGCGCAATCATTATGCCCAATCTCATGCCACCCGTGACAACCGGCGCACAGGCCGCAGCTTACCGCGACAGAATTTTGGCTGCCCTGCCCGAAGGTCAGACTTTTGAGCCGCTGATGACGCTCTATCTCACCGAGGATACCGACCTTGACGACCTGACAGCGGCCCATGCAAGTGGCTTGATCAAAGCCGTCAAATTATACCCCGCGGGTGCGACCACCAATTCCGCCTCAGGGGTACATAACTTTGAGACCATTCGCCCGGTTCTTGAGCGTATGGCCGAGATTGGCTGCCCATTATGTGTGCACGGCGAAGTCACGGATCCAGAGGTTGATATCTTTGACCGCGAGGCCGTTTTTATAGATCGCGTGCTGACACCGCTGCGCCGTGCCACCCCCGAATTGCGGGTAATCATGGAACATATCACCACCTCGGACGCAGTTGAATACGTCAAGGGCGAGACCAGTAATTTGGCCGCCACCGTGACCACGCACCACTTGATGATCAACCGCAACCACATTCTGGCCGGCGGCATAAAACCGCATTACTACTGCTTGCCGGTGGCGAAACGCGAAACCCACAGGCTGGCCCTGCGCTCAGCAGTGACATCTGGCAATGCAAAGTTTTTCCTCGGCACGGATAGCGCCCCACATGTGGATGCCGCAAAAGAACAGGCCTGCGGTTGCGCTGGATGTTTCACTGCCACCAACACAATGGCCATTCTGGCACATGTGTTCGAACAAGAAGCCGCGCTTGACCATCTAGAGGCCTTCACCTCACGCAATGGTCCGGCCTTCTACGGCTTGCCAATAAATACCGAAACCATAACCCTAATCAAGGGCGAAGTGGTACAGTTCCCCAAAAAGATCGCCTCAGAAGACGGCCCGATAACAGTGTTCGACCCCGGCGTCGACATTCACTGGCAGGTCAAAGAATGATCTCATATCCCACCGCCATCATCTTGCGCCCCACAACAAACTGCACCCGCTGCCACATCCTTTCAAGAAAGGGCCCAAAATGACCGTCTCAGCCCCCCATTCATCGCAAGAAATTGCCCGACTCACGGCGCGGATGTTGCTGGAAATAAAGGCCGTGCATTTCAATGCAGCCGAGCCTTTCACCTTGGCCTCAGGTCTCCCCAGTCCGACCTATATCGATTGCCGCAAAGTGATCTCGTTTCCCCGCGTGCGCAGCGCAGTGATGGATTTCATGTGCCAGACCCTGAGCCGCGATGCTGGTTTTGAGGCGTTTGACAATATTGCTGGTGGCGAAACCGCCGGTATTCCCTTTTCTGCGTTGGTGGCCGAACGTCTGGCGCTGCCGATGAGCTATGTCCGCAAAAAGCCCAAAGGTTATGGCCGAAATGCCCGAATCGAGGGCAATATGTCCGAGGGACAACGGGTCTTACTGGTCGAAGACCTGACCACCGACGGCGGCAGCAAACTGTCGTTTGTCGATGCGATACGCGAGACCGGTGCATCCTGCAGCCACACGGCCGTAATCTTTAATTATGGCATTTTTCCCGAGACCAAGCAGGTTCTGGGCGATCACGGCGTCACCTTACACGCGCTGTGCACTTGGTGGGATGTTTTGGCCGAAGCAAAAATCCAACAAGTGTTCGATGCCAATACCCTGAAAGAGGTTGAGCAATTCTTGCAAGCGCCCCGTGACTGGCAGGACGCGCATAAATAAGTCCCAAAGTCAAAGTCCGGAAAACAATTTCTCTGGACATGGATTGTACGAGCGTACACAAAATGCTGGGGTCTGGGCCTGTTTGGTGCTATATGATGTATGTTAATCCTATCCACAACTTATCCACAGAAACATACAATTTGCACAGGCAAGCCTTGGTGGATTACCACCAACTGGGATAAACGCGGGGCACCACCATGAACGAGATCACGGCCTTCAATGCCACCGGCGCCAATATAGAAGCTCCGGAGACCATGCCCCATTCGATCGAAGCCGAGCAACAGCTTCTGGGCGCGATCCTAACCAATAACGACATCTATGACCGCATTGAGGCGATCATTGGGCCCGAGCATTTCTATGATCCGGTGCATGCCCGCATCTTTGAAATTTCAGCCAGCCGCATCAAGAAAAACAACCTCGCCTCACCGGTGACGCTCAAGGCTTTTATGGAGGATGACGAGGGTCTGAAAGAACTGGGCGGCCCCGCCTATCTGGCCCGTCTTGCCGGTGCGGCGATCTCGGCGTTTGCCGCGCGTGATTATGCGCAGATGATCTATGATCTGGGCATCCGCCGTGACCTGATCGGTCTGGGCCAAGACATCGCGGCCAAAGCCGCCAAGGTCGATGTCGATCTTGAACCCGCCGAACAGATCATCGAAGCCGAGCAAAAACTCTATAAACTGGCCGAACAAGGGCAATCGGAAAGCGGATTTCAATCGTTTCTGAAAGCCGTCACCGACGCGGTCAACATTGCCAACGCTGCCTATCAACGCGAAGGTGGTATGTCGGGTGTCTCAACCGGCTTGATCGATATGGATAAAAAACTCGGCGGTTTGCATAAATCCGATCTGTTGATCCTTGCCGGTCGACCCTCGATGGGCAAAACCTCGCTGGCCACCAATATCGCGTTCAACATTGCCAAGACCTACCGACGCGGCACCCGTCCCGATGGCAGTGAAGGTGCGGTTGAAGGTGGGGTTGTCGGGTTCTATAGCCTCGAGATGAGCG
Organism: Rhodobacteraceae bacterium UBA1957; assembly: GCA_002336405.1. GTDB lineage: Bacteria > Pseudomonadota > Alphaproteobacteria > Rhodobacterales > Rhodobacteraceae > CPC320. The sequence continues at coordinate 14,395 of DDEJ01000123.1, read as the reverse complement.
CCGAGCAATTGGCCGCTCGGATCCTGTCCGAGGCCTCAGAGGTGCCATCTGAACAAATCCGCCGTGGCGATATGACCGAAGGCGAATTTCGCCGCTTTGTCGATGCCGCCAAAAGCCTTGAGGCCTGCCCGCTGTATATCGACGACACGCCGGCGCTGCCAATCTCTCAACTGGCTGCCCGGGCGCGGCGTCTCAAACGAACCCATGGGTTGGATGTTTTAATTATCGATTATCTGCAACTGGTGCGCCCTGCCAGCGCCAAAGACAGCCGCGTCAACGAGGTGTCCGAGATCACTCAAGGTATGAAGGCCATTGCTAAGGAATTGGATATCCCGGTGATTGCGCTGTCACAGCTGTCACGGGCGGTGGAAAACCGCGAAGACAAGCGACCACAATTATCTGACCTGCGCGAATCCGGCTCAATCGAGCAGGATGCCGATGTGGTGATGTTCGTCTTTCGCGAAGAATATTATAAAGAACGTGAAAAACCGGGCGATAATGAGCTGGATAAGATGGCAGCTTGGCAAGACGATATGGAGCGTTTGCACGGCCGGGCCGAAGTGATTATCGGCAAGCAACGCCACGGCCCGATTGGCACGGTAGATCTGAGCTTTGAAGGGCGCTTTACCCGATTTGGCAATCTGGTCAAACCCTGGCAACAAGGCGGAGATCAGGGGTATTAAC
>DDEJ01000123.1:9441-13316 GCA_002336405.1 Rhodobacteraceae bacterium UBA1957 | reverse complement strand
GGTGTAAAATCAGCAATAAACTTCTTTAGGTTGATTTCACTTTCTATTCCTGATAGATGGTCACCATGCAACAGATTAGCACATTTTATTGGCCGTACCCCCTTCTCTAAGCCACGCTGATATTGCGACCCATTTCCCCTACCCTGAGACGATATCAACCTTTTCAACAGGGTCAAGAACTGGACTTTACCATGCAGAACCCCCTGAAAATCCGACGTGCAACCCCCGGTGACCTACCGTTGATCACACGGTTTACAGACCTGCTTGCCCGCTTTCACGGTGACAGCTATATCTGCGATCCCGCTGTCATCATGCGCGATGTGTTTGGGCCCATAAGCGGTGCTCGGGTGTATTTCGGCGAACATGAAAACCGCGCAATTACTTATGCAGTTTGCACGACTGAGATCGCTTTACACCGCAATCAACGCCGCCTGCATATCCATTTATTCTATGTTCTCAAGGCCCACCGGCGCACAGGTGTCGCGCAGCAGATGGTGACATATCTGCAGCAGGTGGCGCAACGTGAGGGGGCCAGCGCCCTGACTGTTAGCGCCGATCTGCAAAACGAGGCGGCGCAACAAAGTTATCTGGCAATGGGCTTTAAGCGCTGCGCGCTGACTGGCGCATATTTCCTAAAGAACTTTTAATCTGACAGCTCTGCACCCCTGCGCAGGTTCGACAAAGCGCCATCACCTTTGGCTACGTGCCATGTGGACAATACTGATCCATTTTACCCGACCCAAACGCCGCTTTGTGCTTGACCTTACCGGCGCGCCAATCAAGAAACAGATATGAGCACCGCAACACTCCGTATTGATCTGCAAGCCTTGGCCGCCAATTGGCAGGCGCTGGATACCATAGGCACCTGCGAGACCGCAGCGGTTGTTAAGGCAGACGGCTATGGGTTGGGCAGCGCACAGGTCGCAACGGCTTTGGCCAAGGCAGGGGCCCGCAAGTTTTTCGTCGCTGTGGCCGAAGAGGGCGTCGCGGTGCGTAACGCCCTTGGCCCCGACCCCGAAATTTTCGTGTTTTCAGGTCACATGGCTGGAGATACAGACCTATTGCAACAAGCTGGCCTGATACCGCTGATCAATTCCGCCCAACAGCTGCAGCGCCATCTTCAGGCCCTGCCCGGCCATGGTTTTGGCTTGCAACTGGACACAGGAATGAACCGCCTCGGACTAGAGCCGTCTGACTGGCGGGATCTGCGCCAGCAGGCATTAGCGCATGACCCGGTACTGGTTATCAGCCATTTGGCCTGTGCCGATACGCCCAATCACGCGATGAATGCAGCACAGCTTGCATGCTTTCGCGATATGACCGACGATTTACAGATCCCACGCTCGCTCTCTGCAACCGGTGGAATACTTTTGGGACCAGAGTATCATTTTGACCTGACCCGCCCCGGCATCGGCCTATACGGCGGGGCCCCCTATTGTGCCGCCCACCCTGTGGTGTCGCTGTCGCTGCCGGTGATCCAGATCCGGGACGTAGTGGAAGGCGAAACCGTCGGCTACGGCAATACGTGGTCTGCCGCGCGGCCCAGCCGTATCGCCACGGTTTCGGCGGGCTATGCAGACGGTTTGATACGGGCCATGGGACCGCATCTGTCGCTGTTCGACGGTGCCACCGCCTGCCCGATCGTGGGCCGCATTTCGATGGACCTGATCACTGTCGATGTCACCGAGCTGAGCCAAGTACCGGAGGCGCTTTTCATGCTCAACACCCATCAAACGATCGAATCCCTCGCCGAGGCTGGCGGCACCATCGGCTATGAAGTTCTGACCGCACTGGGGGCCCGCTACAACCGGGTCCATGTGAGCCCATGACCCTGCTCGCCCCCCTTGCCGCTGTCGGCCGCTCGGTTTTGGCGCTCTTGCAGCAGGTCGGCCAGGTCAGCCTGTTTGCTGCCAACACTCTGTCACATCTGGCGCGCCCACCTTTTTATCCGCGTGAATTTCTGGCGGCGCTGTTTCAGATCGGCTGGTTATCACTGCCAGTTGTCGGTCTGACCGCTTTTTTCACTGGAGGGGCATTGGCGCTGCAAATCTATGCAGGAGGTGCCCGGTTTAACGCTGAGGCGGTGGTGCCCTCTATTGTGGCCATAGGTATGGTGCGCGAACTGGGTCCTGTGCTGGGCGGCCTGATGGTTGCAGCCCGAGTGGCAAGCTCGATCGCCGCTGAGCTGGGCACGATGAAGGTCACCGAACAAATCGACGCTCTGGTAACACTTTCAACCGATCCAATGAAGTTTCTTACGCTGCCGCGGGTCTTGGCCGCAACACTGGCCATGCCAGTTCTTGTGGCAGTTGGCGACACGATTGGTATCATGGGGGGGTATCTTGTCGCCGTGGCGCGACTTGAATTTAATGCTGCCACCTATCTGGCTAATACCGTTGATTTTTTACAGCTTTGGGACATACTTTCAGGGCTGGTCAAAGGCGCGGTCTTTGGATTTATTGTGGCGTTGATGGGCTGTTATTATGGCATGACATCAGGGCGGGGTGCTCAAGGGGTTGGACAGGCCACAAAAACTGCCGTGGTCGTAGCCAGCGTCCTGATACTTGCCGCCAACTATCTCCTGACAGAGGTGTTTTTCTCCGCATGATTGAGCTGACCAACATCCACAAACGCTTTGGGGCAAACAAAGTACTTCAGGGAACCTCGCTGGTGGTTCCAAAAGGTACGTCTTTGGTGATTATCGGCGGCTCTGGCACTGGAAAATCGATCACGCTGAAATGCATATTAGGCTTGGTCAAACCCGATAGCGGCACAATTAAAATTGATGGGCGCGACATCAGCAGAGGCGACCGCGATGCGTTTCTTGCTCGGTTTGGTATGTTATTTCAGGGCGCTGCGTTGTTTGATTCAATCCCCGTTTGGCAAAACGTGGCGTTTCGGCTGTTGCGCGGCACGCTTAAACGACCCTTCGAAGAGGCCCGCGAGATCGCCGTTGAAAAACTGCGTCGTGTAGGATTAACGCCTGATGTGGCGGATAAATTCCCCGCAGAGCTTTCTGGTGGCATGCAAAAACGCGTCGGATTGGCCCGCGCAATCGCCGCCGAGCCCGAAATTATTTTCTTTGACGAACCCACCACGGGTCTTGACCCGATCATGGCTGGGGTAATCAACGAATTAATCCGTGAAATTGTGGTTGAAATGGGCGCCACTGCGATGACCATTACCCACGACATGACTTCGGTGCGGGCAATTGCCGACACCGTCGCCATGCTACATGACGGGGTGATTAAATGGACCGGCCCCGTGGCCGAAATGGACAACTCAGGCGATCCCTATTTAGACCAGTTTATCTATGGCCGTGCCGATGGACCGATTGAGGCGGTACGCTAGGGCCCCTTCCCCTTGGCAGTACACGCGCGCGCCTAGGCTGCAGCGAGATAGGGGATTGTGCCGACAATATCAGTATCGTCAATCATCTGGAAACTGTTTATGCCACCGGCTTGTCGGGCCTTGCCATATGGTGCGTAATCGGGATCGCTAGCAAACGCCACGACCGAGGCCGCATCTGGAAACTGCAAAATCGCAATCAAGGTATTGCCACGGTCCTCCCCTTCGAGGACAGTCACATTACGGCTGAGGGTCAGATATTTACCGCCGTGCTTTTCCACAATTGGGTGCACATTGGCGCCTTAATCAGACACCCAACTATCATTGCTCAGTTTGATTTCTGCGATTACAAAGACACTCATAACAGCATCCCCCATTTGTGTATTTTATGTGGCTTGCAGGGATATATTAAAAAGGTTGGGAAATCGTCGTAAAAATGCGTATCAAAAGCCTGGATTAATAGTTTGCAAGCCTGCGCTCGGCAACATCCGCTCTAAATTATTTGCCCGGAATTATCTGCCCGGAAT
>DDEJ01000123.1:0-9129 GCA_002336405.1 Rhodobacteraceae bacterium UBA1957 | reverse complement strand
CCGGAATTATCTGCCCGGAATTATTTACCCAGAATTATCCGCAAGACAAAAAGCGACAGGGCTTGCCTGCTCAAAGCGGTACGCTTACTGACAACCCATTGCATGCAATAAAAGGGCGGTTCATGTCCCAGATAAAACTAATAAATCTGTGCCTGTTAGTGCTGTTTCCCTGCGCCTGGTTTGCCCCGTTGCTGCGGGCTGGGTTGTTGCCCCTGTTCGGACTGTCCGAAATTACCCTGGTGACCGGGTTGCAAAGCCTGTGGCAAAACGACAAATTTCTCGCAATCATTGTATTTCTATGTGCGTTTCTTGCCCCCTATGCCAAAATAATAGGACTGGCGCTGGTGCATTTCAACCGGCTCTCAAGACGCATTTTACCGCTGCTGTTCCTGCTTGGCAGATTGGCGATGGCCGAGGTGTTTCTCATCGCGCTCTATGTCACGGTGATCAAAGGCATTGGCATTGGCACGGTCGAAACCGCATGGGGCCTTTATCTGTTGACTGGGTGTATTTTGGCCTCTTTAGCTTTGAGCCATTTGACGGCACGGCAGCACTAGGGCAGTAAGGCGTCATGGCAAAACAAAAATCTTTTTCCTGCGCCGCCTGTGGTGCCGTCTCGACCAAATGGGCCGGCCAATGCGAAGCTTGCAACGCGTGGAATACCATTTCAGAAGACAGCGGGTTATCAACTGGACCAGCCAAAAAATCTCTTGGAGCCAAACGCGGCAGATCGATGGTGCTCAGCGATCTAAGCAGCACCGAGGCCCCACCACCACGCACCTGTAGCGGCGTGGCCGAATTGGATCGCGTGCTCGGAGGCGGGTTGGTTCCCGCCTCGGCGATCCTGGTTGGGGGGGATCCGGGCATCGGAAAATCGACGCTGTTGCTGCAGGCCGCCGCACATTTCGCCCTTGCCGGTCTGAAAACTCTGTATGTTTCAGGCGAAGAAGCCAGCGCGCAGGTACGCATGCGCGCCCAGCGACTTGGGCTGGCATCGGCCCCGGTGCAATTGGCCACCGAAACCAACCTGCGCGACATACTGACTACGCTGGACGCAGAAAAACCGCAGTTGGTCATCATCGATTCCATTCAGACAATGTGGGCAGATCATGTCGACAGCGCCCCGGGCAGCGTGTCACAAGTGCGCGCGGCCGCACATGAACTGACCAGTTTTGCCAAGCGAAAAGGCGTCTCAGTGGTGCTGGTGGGACATGTCACGAAAGATGGCCAGATTGCCGGACCGCGGGTGGTTGAACATATGGTGGATACAGTGCTGTATTTCGAAGGCGAGCGCGGTCATCAGTTTCGTATCCTGAGAGCCGTGAAAAACCGCTTTGGTCCCGCCGATGAAATCGGCGTGTTTGAAATGACGGGCCGTGGACTGGCCGAAGTGGCGAACCCATCGGCGCTGTTTTTATCCGAGCGCGGCAACGCAAGTCCGGGATCGGTGGTGTTTGCCGGTATTGAGGGCACCCGCCCCATGTTGGTGGAATTACAAGCGCTTGTTGCGCCCTCGCCACATTCACAGCCACGGCGCGCCGTGGTTGGCTGGGACAGTGGGCGTCTTGCGATGATTCTCGCGGTGCTTGAAGCGCGCTGCGGCATCCCGTTTGCCGGTCTAGACGTCTATCTCAATGTTGCCGGCGGGATGAAAATATCCGAACCTGCCGCCGATCTCGCAGTCGCTGCTGCACTTTTATCGGCACGTGAAGACAGCAGCCTGCCAGACAATACAGTGGTTTTTGGCGAAATAAGCCTTTCTGGCGCGCTGCGGCCCGTCAGTCAGACAGAAAACAGGTTGAAAGAAGCGCAAAAACTTGGTTTCACAGGGGCGATCACACCTGCTGGTGGCGCATCACGTGGCGACACCGAGATGAACGTGACGCAAGTGGCAGACCTACCCGGCTTGGTCGGAGATATATTTGGCGCCGGTTAGCCGGTCGAGAAAGGCAAACGAGAAGATGGACAGTTTCACCATCGTCGATGGTATCGTCGCAGCAGTGGTCGTCCTGTCGGCCCTATTGGCGTTTTCACGCGGATTTACGCGCGAGGCGATGGCGATTGCCGGATGGGTGGTCGCCGCCTATTTAGCGACATTTTTTTCCCCAGCAGTTGTGCCGCTGGTCAAAGAAATTCCTGTGGTTGGCGATTTCCTTGCAGACAGTTGCGAACTATCAATCATCGTTTCTTTTGCCGTTATCTTTGCTGTTGCTTTGGTCGTTGTGTCGCTGTTCACGCCGCTTTTATCGTCGCTTATGAACAATAGCTACGTAAACCGAATTGACCAAGGATTGGGCTTGTTGTTTGGCGTTGCGCGGGGCATTCTTTTGATCGCTGTAGCGTTTTTCGTCTATAATGTGGCTCTTACCTCACAGAGCTACGCAGCCATTGACGACAGCCGCTCGGCGCAGATTTTTGGAGATCTGACAGTCAAAATAGAAGAGCGCAATCCAGAGCTGGCGCTTGGTTGGATCACCGAACAATATGAAAATATTGTTGGCCACTGCATAATTGCAAAGTAATTTGGCGCGGCGTTGCTAACTGGGTTCACGCGCGCCGGTCCTCAGAGTAACGAGCGTCCTGTCACGCTGCTCTGCAGACTGGACTTGCCAAACTGGCCTGCCTTGCAAAACTGCCCGAACCTGCCTGCGTATGACATCGGTATTTTCTACCGTTAATTAAGTAATATCGGTGCCTTACCGAGGTTGCACAGCATTCTTAGCGCGCGCCAAATCAACCATTCCAACGGGTATCAACCGATAACCAAATGCTGTTTTCCAAAACAAAGAAAACCTGAGGACCAAAACACAAAAAACTCATTGCGAGGAAACTATGCCGACTTTAATCATGACAGGGAAGCTGGAAAAATCATGGAATCATTGGGTTGCGACCGATGATGGATATAAATCAGCGCGCCAAGCCGTTGGCACGAAAGATATTTATCGCGGTCATAGTGCAGATGCCCCCACATCGATACACGCGGTATCTTGGACCCCCTCGACGCCGGTTTGGGAGGACTTTATGGCTGCGAATGGCGAGGTTATTAAAGAGGCCGAGCTTATTGCCAATTCCACACAAGTCACCATCTGCTCTGACTAGAAACTGCGGAAATATGTGAAAAAAATTGCGCGATTTTAAGCCACACGGCAAACACAAATCGATCAATGACCTTTCTTTTGGACCCATGGGCCATAAAATCGAAAACCACCCTCTTTTTTCGAAAAATAATTCTGGACGGACAGACCAGTATAAAGCCAATTTTCATCCTGCTTGAGCAAGAACCCTAACTTGTGATCCGCTTTGACGGTTTTGCACTGTCATCCATTTCGCAATCAGGCTAGGACGGCGTACGTAAAGAGTTTGGCTTGTCAAAACACTTGTTCTTGAAACCCAAATGACACAGAAATAGAGGGCCATTCTATGTGCGGTATTTTTGGAATCGCAAATCGAGACCAGCACGTCTTTTCTGAAATATATGACGGTCTTCTGATGCTTCAGCATCGCGGTCAGGACGCGGCGGGGATGGTCACTTATAACGGTGAATTTTTCAGCGAGCGTAAGAGCAACGGACTCGTAAAAGACGTGTTCAGCGCCAGCGACTCTGAAAGTCTCACTGGAAAAATTGGTATTGGTCATGTCCGCTATCCAACGGCGGGCTCGCTGAATGCGGTCGAAGCCCAGCCATTTTTTGTCAATGCACCCTACGGCATCTATCTGATCCATAATGGAAATTTGACCAATACAGCCGAGCAGCGCAAGAAAATCACTGGAAAATATAGCCGCCACCTCCGGACAACGTCTGATTCTGAAATTTTACTCAATGTTCTGGCAGATAAGATATCAGACAGCATAAAAGTGCTTGGTAATAAAGACCCGGTCCAAAACGTCTTTGAGGGCGTTAAAATGACCATGGAACGGATCGAGGGCGCGTATTCGGTGATCACCCTGATCGACGGGGTTGGCATGCTGGCGTTTCGAGACCCTAACGGTATTCGCCCGCTTTCGGTTGCATGGCGCAAAGCGACAGACGGCGAGCATGATTACGCTTTTGCTTCCGAAGACGTTGCCTTTGGCATGATCGGCTTTCACAAATTGCGCGATGTGGCCCCCGGTGAGGCGGTTTTGATCGACCTTGATGGGCAGATGCACAGCTTTCAAGCTGCCAAGGGCGCATTGCACCCGTGCATTTTCGAATTTGTCTATCTGGCGCGACCCGATTCGATGATTGACAGTATTTCGGTCTATAAAACACAGCTCCGCATGGGCCAAAGGTTGGCGCTGCAAATTCAGGCCTCTGGCCTTGAAATAGACAGCATCATTCCGGTGCCGGACTCGGCGCGCCCTGTGGCGCTTGAAGTGGCCAAAGCAACGGGGATCAAATACCGCGAAGGCTTGGTTAAAAATCGTTATGTCGGCCGCACATTTATTATGCCGGGCCAATCCGAGCGTCAAAAATCTATTCGACGCAAGCTCAACGCAATCCCACTTGAATTCGAGGGGCGCAACGTCCTGCTGATCGACGATTCGATCGTGCGCGGCAATACCATCCAACAAATTGTACAGATGTGCCGCGATGCTGGGGCGAAAAAAGTTTACGTTGCAAGTGCCTCGCCACCGGTCAAATATCCCAACGTTTACGGCATTGATATGCCCACCAAACACGAATTTATTGCCAATGGGCTTACGGTCGACGAAATTCGCCAAAAGCTGGGGGCAGATGCGCTGTTTTACCAGCATCTGGATGATTTGATCTGGGCCGCGCAAGAGGGTAATTCCAAAATAAAACTGTTTGATTGTTCGTGTTTTGACGGCAAATATGTGACCGGCAGCGTGAGCCCAGAGTACCTTGAAACGCTCGAGCAAAGCAGCCGCGTTAGTCAAAAGGTGACAGACATGCCAAACCCGGGATCGTCTTGGAACGCACCCTTGATGATCGATCAAGCACCGTTGGCAACCACAGAATAACCAAAGGCTTGCATATCTACCCCATTGGCGACTACACGTTTCAGCCGATAGTCTCCCCAATTTCTGTGTTCAACGCAGTTACCAAAAACCCGCAGAGGCGCTGCCATGACCGACAAAATCGCATTGATCACTGGCGCGTCACGAGGTCTTGGGGCGGCGTTTGCTGAGAGCTTGTCAGCCAGCCATCACGTTATCGCTGTCGCGCGCACCATCGGCGCGCTGGAAGAATTGGATGACCGGATCATCGCCAGCGGTGGGCAGGCTTCTTTGGCACCGATGGACATCACCAACCCCGAAGCCATGGCGCAACTGTGCCGGTCGTTGTACGACCGCTGGGGCAAAATTGATCTGTGGGTCCATGCAGCGGTGCACGCCGCCCCGCTGTCACCCGCCAGCACAATCGACAGTAAGGATTTTGCAAAATCATTGGCCGTTAATGTCACTGCGACGGCCGCTCTCATTCCCTTCATAGCGCCGCTGCTGGGTGAGGATGGAACCGCAGTTTTCTTTGACGATACGCAGGCGAAAGGCAAGTTTTTCGGCACCTACGGCGCGACCAAAGCCGCCCAGATCGCTTTGGCACAAAGCTGGCAGGCAGAATCTCGCAAATCTGGCCCAACGATCAAAATTGTCACCCCCAACCCGATGCCTACCGCAACGCGCGCGCGGTTTTATCCTGGTGAAAACCGCAACCTACTTAACGATCCTAAAGGCGAGGCCAAGCGCCTGTTAGCAGATATTCTCGACCCAACGCCAAGCCCCACAAGCCTATAAACATCCCGGCAACCCACCTCTGCCGATACAAGCTCTCAGGCAGCCGGCGACAATTTTGCCGCGCGGATGGGGTCCGACCCAGCGCGCTGTGCGATACAGATCTTTTAATCAAGAAAATAGCCAAAAAAATGATCCAGCGTGTTGCCACGGCTCGATACTGCGCCCTCAGGTCGCTGGGCCCGACTGGCCACTAAAGTGTCTGCGCAGTTGCCGCAACAATACAGGAGTGACCTGTTTGCGATTGCCCTGCCGGGGTCTGCGGCCCGTGGCACAGCAGTCGCCAGCGTGTTAGATCTTGATTTGATAGTTTTGTTGAATCACTCTGCGACAGATACACCAAATGGCGGTTGGTTGAGGGGGCGCGAAATAAAAGTTGACCTGGCACAATCCACCTATCCAGATTTCATAACCCAGCCAAAATTGGCTTGACTGCGGTTCTCACTGGCATTTTCCTGTCAGGTGATCTCAGGGCCGAATTTCATCAGCACCCTGCCTGGTCCGCCCCTCAAACCCCATTGCCTCGCAGATTTCAAAGCCTGGGACCGATGGATTGCTGGCTGGGAACCGATGTTGAAAGCCACCGCGCAACCCGATCAGAAGAAGGCGATCTGCAATGGCTGATAAAACGGGTGGTAAGATCGCTTTTCGAGGCTGTTAGTTTTGATTTGAACTGTAACAGCCAAGACATTTACCCCTGTGCAAAAATTGCAGCACAGCAGTTTGCTCCTCAAAAGGCAATAATTTGGCGCCCAGCGGAACTCGCCGGCGTGACGACAGATCAGCCCGCCCCAATCTTTGCTGTGCTCGACGGGCTCGCGCCTTTATTGCGCCGCTTACAAAACCAGTGTCCGCGTCTCGAGCGGAGCCTCTAATGACATATCCAGCCGTTCAGAACCCATCTTGAGCTATTCTGCCGCTTGCCGCCCCCCGTTTGCTGCTTTAAGGTCTGCTTGAACCCGATTAAGAGGACACTATGCGCATTCTCATCACCAATGACGACGGGATCACGGCTCCCGGGCTTAAGATTTTGGAAACAATCGCTAAAACGCTGGCTGGACCACATGGCGAGGTCTGGGTTGTTGCCCCTGCCTTCGAACAATCGGGTGTCGGCCACTGCATAAGCCTGACCGGTCCGCTGTTGATCACCCAGCTGGGGCCACAACGCTTTTCCGTCGAGGGCAGCCCCGCAGATTGCGTTCTGGCGGGCCTGCACGAAGTGCTGAAAGACACCCCCCCCGATTTGATCTTATCTGGCGTCAATCGTGGCAATAACTCCGCAGAAAATGCGCTTTACTCAGGGACGCTTGGCGGTGCAATGGAGGCTGCGTTGCAAGGATATCTGGGCATTGCTCTGTCGCAATACTATGGCCCGGACAACGTCGATCTCGACAATTCATTTGAAGCGGCCGAACAGTATGGCGCTGAGATTGTGCAACGCATTTTGGACAATGACCAGATCAGCGATGATTACCGTGTGTTCTATAACGTCAACTTCCCTCCCGTTGCCGCCGCTGCCGTCAAGGGGACCAAGGTCACCACACAGGGCAAGCGCGCCGACACGCGGTTTTCCGTCGAAGGATACGACAGTCCAACCGGGCGTCGCTTTTTATGGGTCAAAGGCGGTGGCCAACATCTGCCAACCGCAGAAGGCAGCGATGCGCATGCTAATCTTGATGGCTATATCTCGGTGACGCCGATGCGCGCAGATCTGACCGCACACGCCATGCTCGACCCTTTGAAAGTCATTCAATGACAGCTGACGCGGAACGCAAAATGCAGTTTCTCTATGCCCTGCGCTCCAAGGGGGTGACGAATACGGCGGTAATGACCGCAATGGAGCGAATCGACCGTGGCGACTTTATCCGTGGTGTTTTCTCTGAACGCGCCTATGAGGACGTGCCACTGCCAATTTCGTGCGGTCAAACCATCAGTCAGCCTTCGGTTGTGGGACTTATGACCCAGGCGTTGATGATCAGCCCTCGCGACAAAGTTTTGGAAGTGGGCACAGGTTCGGGTTATCAGGCCGCAATCCTAAGCCAGCTTGCCCGCCGCGTTTATACGGTTGACCGCCACCGCCCGTTGATCAAAGATGCCAGTGCGTTGTTTGAGGCGTTGGATTTAAGCAATATTATCGCTTTCACAGCGGACGGCAGCTTTGGGCTTCCTGATCATGCACCGTTTGACCGTATCGTGGTCACCGCCGCCGCTGAAGATCCGCCAGGGCCATTGTTGGCCCAATTAAAAATCGGTGGAATAATGGTGGTACCAGTGGGTCAATCTGATGCGGTGCAAAGCCTAATCCGAGTGACCAAAACTGAAACCGGGTTTGATTATGAAGAATTGCGCTCAGTGCGCTTTGTTCCACTGGTTGAAGGGCTGGGAAATTATAGCTGAGTGCGCTAATATCGCCATCGGTAATGAATTAAGATACCTTTAAGGGGATATCCAAATGTCCAACACGCGTGTGGCGATCGGAAAATTTTTTACTATGACTGCAGCCGTTAGTCTGTTGACGGGCTGTATTCAGGGCGGTGTCCTTGATATGGACCGCAGCGTCGAACGTAAAGATCCAAGCGCCGACCAATTTGGGCAAGCTTTGCCACAATTGCGAAACCCAGATAATAATGGGATTATCTCATACGATGATTATCAAGTGGCGATTGCACGACGCGGCGAGACATTGGATGATATTGCAAGCCGCCTTGGTCTCGATCCGGTTGCGCTGGCCCGAAACAATGGCATCCGGCCTAACGACCGCTTGCGCGATGGCAATGTCATCGTGCTGCCGAAAGATGTCTGGGTTGGCGAACGGACATCGGCTCAAGGCGCGAACGATCTGAGTGACACCAATGACACGGTTGAAATCACCAAGCTAGCACAATCGGCAATTGACGACGCCGACCCGAAACAGGCAGCGCTGTCAAAGGCAGGCGTACCCCGGGCCGAGGATGAACCGATCCGGCACCGCGTGGAACGTGGGGAAACCGCCTTTACAATTTCGCGGCTTTACAACGTGTCTGTGAGGTCTTTGGCGGATTGGAACGGATTAAACAATGAGTTTGGGATTCGCGAAGGACAATATTTGTTGATCCCAGTGGGCAACGGGCCGCCGGAAAAAACCGCTGCAGTGACAAAACCCGGCGCGGGCACTCTGTCTCCGCCCCCACCAAGCGCCGCCAAGCCGCTGCCTGCCAACACCGCATCAGCGGGCTCGGCAACGGGCGACAATTTGGATCTTTCGAAAGATCAGACCGTACAAGTTGGCACAGGCCGCATGGTATTTCCAGTCAAAGGCAAGGTTATTCGTGAATATGCTAAGGGCAAAAATGACGGCATAGACATGTCCGGCAATGCCGGTGGGCCCGTTGTTGCCGCCGCCAGTGGTAAAGT
>DDEJ01000066.1:21563-28109 GCA_002336405.1 Rhodobacteraceae bacterium UBA1957 | reverse complement strand
ATCGGAAGAGACAGCCACTGACTTATCTAAAAACGTATCGACCCGGATGGCGGGCAGAACAATTTGAAGCGTTTCCAAGAAAGACTCCATATTCGCTATATCAGCTTCAGATAAACTGCTTTTTGGCGGTATATTCGCGTTTTCTAAACTCGAGTGACTGATATTTTTTGCAATTTCGACCAAACGAGATTCTAAGTATTTCACATGCGCTTTATGCAGACTGTTTGCGGCAGTTGTGATCAACACAGCGTTGTCCCACCAATCCTTTTGCACGGCATGTTCTTTGATGCGCTTTGAAAGCTTCTCTGCTTCGCCAATATAAGCCAAATTGCGACCGTCAAGGTCACCGATCAAAATATACACGCCGGTGTAATCAGTTTCTGGACGTGCCAAAGCCTCCTTTAACTGCGTTCGTGGTATTCTAAGAACATGGCCTGTCCAGTTGAAAACCTCGGCAGTTAGCATTCCGTCTGGACGACCATCCGTAAAAAATAGTTGCAATGATCGACCGTTTACATTCATGAAACCTCATAGCGCCCTGATTTTCCGCCATCTTTCAAGACGACGTGGATGCCGCCAATCTGCATTGCCTTATCCACCGCCTTGGTCATGTCATAGATTGTTAGGGCCGTGATACTTACCGCGCTCAATGCCTCCATTTCCACGCCAGTTTGACCAGTGGTCTTAACCGTTGCGTGAATACGCACGCCGGGTAGCGTCGGATCAGGGATCAATTCAATCGCCACTTTGCTGATCGGCAACGGGTGACACAAGGGGATCAGATCGGATGTTTTCTTTGTTCCCATGATGCCTGCCAGCCGGGCAACCCCTAGAACGTCACCCTTTTTGGCTCGGTTTTCGACAATAATATCATAAGTTTCCTGTGCCATCTTAATGTTACCTACGGCTTCGGCAATTCGGGATGTGATGGCTTTTTCAGACACGTCGACCATATGCGCTGCGCCCTGACCGTCAAAATGGGTGAGGTCTGCCATTACGCTGCCCCCGTCAATGCCGGATTGGCCAGCAGGCTGCGCGTCGCCTGCTCTACGTCCGGTTGCCGCATCAGGCTTTCACCGATTAAAAAGCTGCGGGCACCAAAGCCGGCCATTGCCGCCAGATCAGCGGGCGTGCTCAAACCTGATTCTGACACCAAATGACGCCCCGCAGGCACCCGTTGCGACAAAATACGGGTGGTGTCGAGGCTGGTTTCAAACGTTTTCAGATTGCGATTGTTGACACCAATCAAGGGCGACGATAGTGCCAGCGCCCGATCCAATTCTGAGCCATCATGCACTTCGATCAACACGTCCATGCCCCAGTCAAACGCAGCCTGTTCCAATTCGGCAGCCTGCGCATCCGACACCGAGGCCATGATGATCAAAATGCAATCCGCACCAAGAGCCCGCGCCTCGGCAACCTGATAGGTATCATACATGAAATCTTTGCGCAGTGCCGGCAGCTTGGTCGCCGCTCGCGCTGACGACAAAAACGATTTTTCGCCCTGAAAACTTGGGGTGTCAGTCAGAATTGACAGGCAGCAAGCTCCCCCCGCTTCATAGGCTTGGGCCAATTTTGCAGCATCGAAATCTGCGCGGATCAAACCCTTTGAGGGGCTGGCTTTCTTCACCTCGGCAATCAGGCCATAACCGGTGCTTGCAGCCTGTATCAACGCTGAGGCAAAACCCCTTGGCGGGCTGGCCTCACGGGCTTCAGATTCTATTTCAGCAAGGGGTTTTGAGGCTTTGTCGGCGGCCACTTCTTGCAATTTATAGGCTTTTATTTTGTCGAGGATGGTCAGGCTCATGAAGTCTCCGATGTGATCCGGGCGACGGTGTCGATCTTGTCTTTTGCTGTACCGCTGTCGATACTGTGACGGGCCATGTCTACCGCTTGGGCGTTATCATCTGCAACACCGGCCACGATCAGCGCTGCGGCCGCATTCAGCAGAACCGCATCGCGGTAAGCGCTGTGCGCGCCGTTCAACAAGTCGCGAAACGCGGTGGCGTTATGGTGTGGAGTGCCACCAACAATAGCCTCGAACGGATGGACCGGCAGCCCAAAGGCGTCGGGGTGTACCTCGGTCTCGGTCACGGTGCCATCGGTATTGAGCATCGCAACCCAACTAACGCCAGTGATCGTCAATTCATCGGTGCCATCGCTGCCGTGAACCAGCCAGGCACATTCAGAGCCAAGTTGTCCAAGTGTTTGCGCCATTGGCAGGATTAAATCCCGGCTGAACGCACCGGTTAATTGGCGTTTGACACCGGCAGGGTTGGTCAGTGGCCCGAGGATGTTGAAAATCGTGCGGGTGCCCAATTCAGCGCGCACCGGCCCGACATGGGCCATGGCGGGATGGTGCATCGGTGCCATCATAAAGCCGATGCCGGCGCTGCTTAAAGATTTTTCCACAACCGCTGGGCCCACCATGACATTGATGCCCATCTGCGACAGCGCGTCCGCGGCGCCGGATTTTGACGACAGGTTGCGATTGCCGTGTTTGGCAACCGGAACACCGGCCCCGGCCACCACAAAGGCGGTGGCGGTTGAAATGTTCAGTGTTCCCTTGCCATCGCCCCCTGTGCCGACAATATCCATTGCCCCCTGCGGTGCGCGCACGCGGTGGCATTTGCCCCGCATCACGGCGGCGGCGGCGGCATATTCTTCCACGGTTTCGCCCCGTGTGCGCATGGCCATCAACAATCCACCGATCTGGCTGGGGGTGGCTTGGCCTTCAAACAGCAAGGTAAAGGCGATCTCGGCCTCGGCGCGGGTCAATGGTCGGTCGGCCGCTGCACCTATAAGAGTTTTCAGCTGATCACTCATGCCGCAACTTTCATTGATTTGAGAAAATTATCAAACAGCGCGTGGCCGTGCTCTGACGCGATTGATTCAGGGTGGAACTGTACCCCGTGTATCGGAAGGTCACGGTGTTGCAGTCCCATAATTGTGCCATCTTCAAGATCAGCCGTCACCTCAAGACAGGCGGGCAGACTCTCGCGCTCAACCACCAACGAATGATACCGTGTGGCTTGGAACGGACTGGGCAATCCGGCAAACAAACCGGTTGCGCGATGCTGCATCCGGCCCATCTTGCCATGCACGATCTCGTGACAGCGCACCACCCGCCCGCCAAAGGCCTGTCCGATGGTCTGGTGCCCCAAACAGACGCCCAAAAGGGGTGTCTGCGTGGCGGCGGCGGCCGCTGTGAGACCCAGACAGACCCCGGCTTTATCCGGATCGCACGGGCCCGGCGCCAAGACAATTCCAGCAGGTTTCATCGCCATCGCTTCATTGACTGTCACTGCATCGTTGCGCCTGACCACAACATTAGCCCCCAATTCACCCAAATAATGCACCACATTATAAGTGAAACTGTCATAATTATCGATCAGCAGCAGCATTTTTTACGTCTTTGCTCTAAAGGGGCTAGAGGCCCACGCCATGGTCGCGGTATACATGGT
The DNA here is from genome assembly GCA_002336405.1 of Rhodobacteraceae bacterium UBA1957. GTDB lineage: Bacteria > Pseudomonadota > Alphaproteobacteria > Rhodobacterales > Rhodobacteraceae > CPC320. The sequence continues at coordinate 24,645 of DDEJ01000066.1, read as the reverse complement.
CAGGGTTGCGTCCCACCGTCAAGGGGCGCAAGAGTTAAAAATGGTGAGTTGTGAAAAAGAAGCAAGGAACAACGGCGTGACACGTGGCATGGTAATCGGTATGGTTTGCGGTCTTATAGTTGCGGTGGCCGCGCTTGCGGGTCTGTCTTTGCTAACAGGCCCACAAGCCGGGGTTGCCGGGGGCCCGTCAGAGCCGCCCGAGGTTACTTCTGATTTACCAAACGCGCGGTTGGTGCCGGCCACTGATGTTATCGTCATCAGCCCTTTGAGATCGGTGAAAGACCCCTCTAAACCCGTTGGGCCAGAGTTGATGGTCCGCGCGCCTGAAAACCCGCAAATCCGGTCGGGCCGATTGGAAGTCGTTGGAATTTCTTTTCCTGAATTTGCCACAGCACCAAAACAAACCGTTCCGGGTGACGTTTCACTCACACCGCGTGACAAGGGCGTGGTGATTGGCAATGCCCGTATGGCGCCGTTGTACCGTAAAATTGAGACGCCGCTGGCAGTCGTTGTACCGGAAACGGCGCCCGCAAGCAGTCTTACAAGTTTTGCGGCCGAGATTAACCGCAAGCGCAAAAACAGCGAAACCGCAGCCACCAAAGATCAACCCCTTCGCAACAACGCGTCCGGGGCCAAACCTGCGCTGATGCGGTTTTCTGAGCCTTTAGACATTGACCCGGACCAGCCAAAAATGTCGATTGTCTTGCTGGATGACGGCGCACACAGCATTGATCTTGATATTCTGAAGGCATTTCCCTATCCAATCACTTTTGCGCTGGACGCCAGTTGGACGGGCGCTGATGTGGCGATGAAAACCTATCGCCGGCGGGGCTTTGAAGTGATGGTTTTGGCAGAATTTGCCGAGGAAGTTACACCTGACACCGCGCGGAAAATGCTGCAAAACGATCTGCGCAAACTGCCGCAAGCGGTCGCTGTAATGGAGGCGCGGCGGGGCGGTGTGCAGGCGAGCCTTTCTGTTTCAGACAGAGTGACCCGGCTTTTAAAGGCCACCGGCCACGGACTTGTACTGTTTCCAACACCACTAAACGCGGCGCGGACATTGGCGCAGAAATCTGGTGTTCCAGCAGCCACCATTTTCCGGGATTTCGATAGCAAAGGCCAGTCTGCACGGGTAATTCGAAAATTCTTGGATCAGGCAACCCGGAAAGCCCGCAGCGATGGAACGGTTATCATGATTGGCAGGTTGCGGTCTGAAACCATAAAAGCCCTCATACTTTGGGGGTTGCAGGACCGGGTCAACCATGTCGCGCTGGCGCCGATCTCGACCGTGCTGCTGGCTGATGGCATGAAGTGAGCCAGAATACCTAGCTGTTTGATCCACCGTTAAAGCGCGCTGCATCTGCCGCTGCGCGCCGGATCGCGTTCGATTTATCGATGGTTTCTTGATGTTCGGCCTCGGGATCACTGTCATAAACGACCCCGCCGCCTGCTTGAATATAAAGCTTCTTATCCTTAATCACCGCTGTACGGAGCGCAATACACATATCCATATCACCGCCCGCGCTGATATAGCCCAATCCACCGCCGTAAATGCCGCGTTTTTCTGGTTCTAACTCGTCAATAATTTCCATTGCCCGCACCTTCGGCGCACCGCTGACGGTACCAGCTGGCATGCCCGCAAAAAATGCCGATAGCGGATCCTGATTATCGGCCAGAGTGCCAACGACGTTGGACACAATATGCATCACATGCGAGTAGCGTTCGATGGTAAATTCCTCGGTTGGCCGGACGCTGCCTATTTTCGCGACGCGGCCTACGTCATTGCGACCGAGATCGAGCAACATCAAATGCTCTGCCAGTTCTTTTTTATCTGCCAAGAGTTCGGCTTCCAAGGCGCGGTCTTCTTCTGGGGTTGCGCCCCGTCGACGGGTTCCGGCAATTGGTCGAATGGTCACTTCTTGCCCAAAGACCCGCACAAGAATTTCGGGGCTGGCACCCACCACTTGGAAACCACCAAAATTAAAATAAAACATAAACGGTGATGGGTTGGTTTGACGCAGTGACCGGTACAAAGAAAACGGCGGCAGCGGGAAATTCTGTGTCCAGCGCTGCGAGGGGACAACCTGAAAAATGTCGCCGTCGCGGATATAATCCTTGGCCTTTTCAACCGCCGAAAGATAGCCGGATTTAGTGAAATTTGAGACTGGAGGCGAAATGTCGGCCGCTTCTCCCAAATCGCGGTTGACTTGCGGAAGTGCCCGCTCCAGGTCGCGTACCGCGTCCATCACCCGTTCGGCGGCTTGCGCATAGGCGGCCCGCGCTGATTGCCCGTCACTGACCCAAGCAGGCGACACCACCGTCACCTCGCTTTTTACCCCGTCAAGCACCACGATGACCGACGGGCGCAGCATCACGGCATCGGGCAGACCCAGCGGATCGGGATTGATATTGGGCAGATGTTCGACCAGCCGGATCATATCATAGCCCAGATACCCGAAAAAACCTGCGGCGGCTTGTGGCATATCCTCGGGCAGGTCAATCCGACTTTCTTCAATCAAGGCGCGCAAAACATCAAGCGGCGGGCCTTTTTGTGGTTCGGAATGATCAGGGTCAAATCGCGCTTGACGGTTGACCTGACTGTGAAGTCCACGGCAAGTCCAGATGATATCGGGCTTCATCCCAATGATAGAATAGCGACCACGGACTTCGCCCCCGGTCACTGATTCGAGCATAAAGGCATCGCGCGCCGCGCCGGTTAGCTTCAGCATCAGGGAGACCGGCGTATCCAGATCAGCAGCAAGGCGGGTGAAAACAATCTGGTTTTCACCCTTTAGATAGGCTGTTTCAAATTCGGCGAACTCCGGGGTCAGCGTCATGCCAGCTCCTTTTTATGAAAGGTGTTACTGAAATTGAGCGTGGACCGCATTCAAAGCTTGTTGATCCAATTCAAAACCGATGCGGGTTTGGAGGTCGCGGGCAAAGGCGGCAAAGATATCCTGTGACAGGTCATTGGTCGCCTGTGCATTGATCGCATCACGCATTGGCCCATCTAAAGCCACGTCTTGGGCGCGCGGCAATACCGCGTCGAGCCGGACCAAAACAACGCTGTCAGCATCATCCA
>DDEJ01000066.1:14346-21227 GCA_002336405.1 Rhodobacteraceae bacterium UBA1957 | reverse complement strand
TATGGTAATCGTACCGGTGGCGGCGTCGAAAACCTGTGTGATTAACGCGTTGGGTGCGCCTTCGACATAATCGCGCCGCGTGCGTTCGGTTTCTGTTTGTGCGCGCAGATCAAGGCTTTCAAAACTTGCGTTGGCGGTCAGGCCGGCAGAGAGAGCTTCGCCTTTGCGGCGTAGATGCGCCATTGTTTCAGTCTTGGTCCAGTGTTCAACAACCGCCTCGCGAACCGTCTCCAACGGTTTTGGCGCTGGCGGCACGATGCCATTTAAGCGCAGCGCAAAGACGCCACCGTCCGGCAGGGCGATCAGTTTGGGAAATCCGTCCTCAGTCACAGTGGCAGCCGCAACTTTAAACTCTTGATAGGCGGCAAGCCCTTGAGAGACCTCGCTGTGCCAATCGACAGTTTGCAATTCCATCTCTGTCTCGCCCGCCAATTCTTCCAAAGTGGCACCGGCAGCCAGCAGATCATCAATATTGGCCACTTGCTCATCGATCTCCGCACGCGCCAGATCGAGCGCCAATTCATTGCGCAGTGGTCCACTGGCTGCCTCTAGCGATGTGGCTTGGGCCTTTAGGATCCCGTTCACGCGAAACAAGGCCGGCCCGATCGCGGTGTCAAACGGACCAACAACCTGGTCAAGCTCGGCGGCGAATACTGCCACACCAGCTGCGCCCAAGGCCACTTGATCCAAATCTCCCATATCAACATCGGTCAACGCCAGTCCGCGGTCTTCAACCAGACGGTCGAAACTGATGGCGTCCACTTCGATCTGGGCTTTGGCCTGCGACGCCTCAGTGGCGTCGACAAAAGCCAAACGGTCGACCAAGCGACGTTCGGGTTTGTTAAATTCTGCATCACGGGCCTCGTACAGCCCAGCGATTGCGTCGACGCTGACCTCAACCCCATCCACCAATTGTGCCGGTGTCAGTTGAACATAGCTGATTTGTTTGATCTCGGGCGTCGTGTAAAGTGCCAAATTTTCGGAATAGAAGGCTTGCAACACGGTTTCGGTCGGGGCGGCAATAGCCGCATCCAAATTGGTGGCGTCAATGCGCGCCCAAGTGAAATTACGGCGCTCGCCAATGTAATTGAGCAGCTGATTGGCATAAGAATCTGGCATCGTCAGCCCAGACACCACAGCGGCTTGAATCAGTGAACGGGCTGTTTCTTCACGCATATTGGCCTCAAATTCGGCCTCGCTCAAACCGGCATTTTCAAGAGCGAATCTATAATTATCTCTGCTGAAACTGCCATCGATGCTTTGAAATGCAGAGACGCCGACAACCTGTTGGCGCAGGTTCTCATCGCCAATGGACAGACCCAAACCGCTGGCTTCATGATCAATGGCCCGTGCGACCAGCAGTTGTTGCAAAACTTGTTGGTCGATACCGAAGGCCTCGGCTTGTTGAAAGCTAATCGGCTGCCCGACCTGTTGTTGAACTCTGCGCATCTCTTCTTGAAGGGCGCGCACATAGCGTTGGACGTCGATTTGTTTGTCACCAACTGCCCCAACAGACCTGACAGTGCCGGACAGGTTGGTGGCACCAAAGCCCGCCAAGCCGACAATCAGTAAGGCCAAGATAACCCAAACGAATCCTTTGGATATAGAAGTTCCACGCAATGCCATAATGCCTCCTTGAGATCTGTCGGTTTGGGTGCCGCTTTGACGCTGTTTACGCGTCTGAGACGGGCTGAGCAAGCGACAAGCGCAGGCTCTGCAGTCGGGTGAAGAGATTTTCGATCTCAGTTTTGTCAATATTTGCAAAGGCGACCCGGATTTCAGTCTCCCCGCGCGGGTCACCGGGTGGTGTGAACATTGTGCCAGGCAAGGCCAATACCCCGATATCGCGCACCATACGCTGCGCCAATTGATCTGAGGGCAATGCGAAAGGGTGCCGGAAATAGGCGAAATAAGCGCCAAGTCCCAGCAATTGCCAGCCCTCAGGCTTTAGGGTGTTAAAACCCTGCGAAATTGCCCGCCGCCGATCAAGTATCTCCAATCGCTCTGCCGCCAGCCAGTCGCGTAGGTTCTGCATCGCCCAAAGCGCTGCATGCTGCCCCAGTTGTGGGGCACAGATTGCGATGCTGTCGAGAAATTTTTCAATCTCGCCAAGCCGAGATCGGCTGGCCACAAGCGCCCCAACCCGGTGTCCGGTTAGGCGGTAAGCTTTTGAAAATGAATATAACTGCACCAATGTGTCGGACCAGTTCAGGTTTTGAAACAATCGGTGTGGAGGCTGGGGGCGGCTGTCAAAATCGCGATACGTCTCATCGAGGATCAGCGCAATTTTATGGGATTGCGCCAAGGCGAAGAAGTCCGAGATGAGAGATTCAGGATATTCCACGCCCGCGGGATTGTTGGGGCTGACCAAGGCAATCGCCTTGGTGCGTGGGGTGATCAGATGCGCAGCCTGAGCGGGGTCTGGCAGCATCTGGGTATCGGTTGGCAGGGCACGCGCCGTCACCCCGGCCATATCGAGGCACATTTTATGATTAAAATACCAAGGGACGGGCAGAATGATCTCGTCCCCTTGATCGGTCAGACAGGCAACGGCTGCGGCGAAGGCCTGATTGCAGCCTGCGGTCACGGCTACGTGTGATGGCGCAATGTCACCAGCGTAATCCGTGCACCAACGTTTGGCAATTTCGGTGCGCAGCGCAGGCAGCCCTAATACCGGTCCATATACATGTGTGTCGGGCTCGTCTTGTACCAAGCGGGCCATTTCAGCGCGCAAGACCTGTGGTGGCGGCTCAACCGGCGCGGCCTGACTGACATTAATCAGCGGATGTGTGGGTGAAAACGTATGGTCGTCGAGCCATCTCAGCGCCTGCATAACCGGCGGGGCAAACGTTGCTTTTGTGCGCGTCATGGACATGCGCTTAATCCTTCATATTGGTGGTTTGGCGCGCTCAATCCTTGCCACGATAGGGCTCGACGTATTGCAGGGCCATGTCCCATGGAAAGAAAATCCACGTGTCTTGGCTGACTTCGGTGACGAAGGTATCCACCATTACGCGCCCCATCGGTTTTGCATACACGGTGGCGATATGCGCCTTTGGCATATGGGCTTTAACCAGCTCAAGCGTTTTGCCGGTATCGACCAGATCATCGATCACCAAAACCCCCGTTCCATCGCCGACCAAACCCGGATCGGGGCATTTGATTACCCGCGGTTCTGATTGCGACTGATGGTCGTAGGATTTGACGCTGATGGTGTCGACCAGACGAATATCTAATTCGCGGGCCACGATCATCGCAGGCGCCATGCCGCCGCGCGTAATGGCCACCACGGCCTGCCAGGGGGCGCCACCCGGCCCTTGGCCATCAAGCCGCCACGCCAGAGCGCGCGAATCGCGGTGTAATTGATCCCAACTGACGTGAAAGCCTTTTTCATGTGGCAGTCTATCCATTTCATCCCCCCTCAGAGACCGTCATCTCCCGGGCTTTACCCAGGGTACTGGTTGTCTTTTGACCGCTGATTACTAACGCCTGTACGCTGGTTTTATCCTAACTTACAGGATTTGTGGTCAAGTTTTGGTAATGTCGGGCGCGTCGACGGCCTTCATGCCAACGACATGATATCCGGCATCCACATGTAGGTTTTCACCGGTTGTTCCGGACCCCAGATCAGACAAGAGAAACAGCGCTGCTTTGCCCACTTCGTCTTGCGTAACATTGCGGCGCAGCGGCGAATTATACTCGTTCCATTTCATGATATACCTGAAATCGCCTATGCCTGACGCCGCAAGCGTTTTAATAGGGCCTGCGGAAATCGCGTTGACCCGAATGCCGTCTTTGCCCAGATCCTCTGCAAGATATTTCACTGAGGCTTCAAGCCCGGCTTTCGCCACCCCCATAACATTGTAATGCGGCATTACCTTTTCAGCGCCGTAATAGGTCAGCGTCAGACAAGAGCCACCGTTTTTCATCATTTTTTCCGCGCGTTGCACCACTGCGGTGAACGAATAGACAGATATATCCATCGTCATTAGAAAATTGTTGCGGCTGGTGTCGACATAGCGACCTCGCAGTTCGCTTTTGTCCGAGAACCCGATGGCATGGACAATAAAGTCCAAATTGTCCCACTGCGTCGCCAGATCAGCAAATAGCCGGTCAATTGAGGCCTCATTTGCGACATCACATTCCAGCACCAGATCGCTGCCCACCTGCGCTGCCAGAGGAACAACCCGCTTTTTCAACGCCTCACCTTGATAGGCAAAAGCCAGTTCTGCTCCGGCTTCACCGCAGGCTTTAGCGATACCCCAAGCGATTGATTTATCGTTGGCTAGTCCCATGATAAGGCCACGTTTACCGACCATAAGTTGGTTAGACATTGCATATTCCTTAGTGGTGACGGGTCTGTGATCGTTTAGGCGATTGCTTGCCCATCAGCAAGGCCGCACTAATTTATAAATTTGTTGGGCTGGGATGTGGGCAGCTGTCATGGTAAATTATTGAAGTAACAACCGGAGTTAGTGAAATGACAGTAAGAACTGGATTATTTGCAGGCGCTTGCCCGTTCGCTTTGGCGCGCGGCTGGTTGGCTGAGGCTGAAAAGACTGAGATAAATGATCCTAATGCAATGGCTTTATCAACCGTCGATGCGCAGGGAATGCCGAATGCAAGGGTGGTGTTGCTCAAGGCAATTGAAGACGATGGTTTTGTCTTTTACACCAATTATAACAGTGCCAAGGGCCAAGAAGTGGAACAGGCACAAAAAGCTGCTTTCGTGATCCATTGGAAATCTTTGCGGCGGCAAATACGGGTTCGCGGCAAAGTCACTCGGCACAATAAAGCAGCATCGGACGCATATTTCCAATCCCGGGGCCTTCAAAGCCGCTTGGGCGCTTGGGCCTCACAACAATCAAAACCTTTGGCGTCACGCGAGTCGTTGATGCGCGAGGTTGAAAGATTTGCAGACCTCTACGGTGATTCGCCCCCGCGCCCAGACCATTGGGGGGGCTATCACATTACGCCAGATGAAATTGAATTTTGGGCTGACGGTACCGCGCGTTTGCACGATAGATTCAAATGGACGCGAAAGTTAGCAGGTGACCCGTGGTTAATTACGCGTTTAAACCCATGACTAAAAAGATATTATTTTGCCTTGGCTCGCCATCATAGCCATTAATTGGCGTGATGCACTCATAACCTAGACTAATTAATGCTTGCCAATTGGTGTCGGGATGGCGCAGTTACTTTTGCATAGTTGACAATTTAATGAGTGGCAAAGGTTGGTCTTACGGGGCGTGAACAAGATTTTGTGCATAGTGCCATATTCGGTGGGGTTGCACTTAAAAACGTGAATGCGCTGTTCAACAATCAGGTGGCTGATTTCACATCGCCTGATATTGTGCAGGGCGAGTGGGGTTAAAATGAATTATAGCATAGATTGTTTTGGAATTCCGGTTACGGATTGGCGCAATCCAGCAATGGCACCGCCCAACAATTTTTTTCATAACTTTCAGGTTGATAACATTTTGGTGAATTAAAGTGCAACAAGACAATGAATCTGCTCGTATCATGCGGGGAGTGGTTAAATGGTTTGATCAGGCGAAGGGCTTTGGCTTTGTCGTGGACGAAACCGGGGGAGTGGATATTCTTCTGCATGCAAATGTGCTGCGAAATTTTGGCCAAAGCTCGGTGGCAGATGGGGCGCAGGTTGAAATTTCGGTGCAAGACACTGCCCGGGGAATGCAGGCCGTTGCGATTCTCAGCATAAAGCCTCCCGACTGGCGGGCGCTGCCCTTACTCGCTGATTTCGAAGATATCGGAGAAGACGTAATAAATATGGCGGTTCTGGAGCCAGCACGGGTCAAATGGTTCGACAAGATAAAAGGTTTTGGATTTGCGACGGTGTTCAAACGGCCAGAAGATGTTTTCTTACACATAGAAGTTTTGCGTCAATCTGGCCTGTCCGATCTGGCGCCGGGCGAAGCTTTGGCAGTGAAAGCCATAGACGGCAAGCGTGGTCGCATGGCAGTGGAAATCCGCGCTTGGGACTTGGCTTCGAGCGACACATGAAAGTATTTCACAGTTTTTGCGCCAGTTTGGTGCTTGTTGTATTCTTTGCGGCTCAAGCTGTGGGTGCGCAATGTGCGGATACGATCGTTAAACTGCGTGGTGACTGGGGCGTTGTGACGTTTCGGGTTGAGGTGGCTGACACTCAAGCCAGCCGGTCGCGGGGTTTGATGCACCGAGAACACCTCGCGGCGCAGTCAGGCATGTTGTTTCTGTATCCGGCACCACAGAGAGTGGGCTTTTGGATGCGTAACACCCTAATTTCTCTGGATATGATATTTATAAATAAGGCGGGGCGGGTCTCGATGATCCACCACCGCGCCGAGCCGCTGGATGAGACGCTCATATATGGCGGGGAGGACATACTGTCTGTGCTTGAGATAAATGGCGGGTTGGCCAATGAGTTGGGTATCACTTCAGGGTCTGAGGTGCAGTCACCGCTTTTGCCACAAAAAAGCGCCGCTTGGGCCTGTCCGTGAAGATTTATAACAAACAGGCCTTTTCAATTCCGAAAGGGCCAGTTAGATAGCCTGCAGGTCCGGGGCGTAGCGCAGTCTGGTAGCGCACCTGTTTTGGGTACAGGGGGTCGCAAGTTCGAATCTTGCCGTCCCGACCAACTTTCAAAATCCAGAGTTTGAAACTGCAAGCTGGAGCTTGTAGGTCATCAGTGCCCGGTCGATTGGCGCCACAAATGGTCAAGAGCGCGGCTGTTTGGCATGTATAGCTTAAATAACTATTAATAAGTGATAGAATTTTTACCACTGCAACTTTCGCATCGCATATTTTTTTTAAAATAAATTTAAATGAAATTAAACTGAAAAAAACCTGGCCGAGAATCGGTGTTTTGGTTCATTATTTAG